>NZ_JBHWMB010000011.1:39620-107718 GCF_042730015.1 Streptomyces sp. NPDC059957
GGGGGGGCCGGGGCCATCGGCGTACCCGGGGCCCCGGCGGAGCTCCCGTACGAGCGTACGGGCCGGTAACCTCGGGCCATGAGCAAGCCGCCGACCCTCACGCTCCCGCCCGCTGCCCGTGCGTACCGGCTGGCCACGGCCCGCGGGGAGTTCGCCGCGCACGAGGCCGTGCCCGTCGGGCCGGCCCGCGCCTCCGCCCTGCTGGTGCCCGGCTACACCGGCAGCAAGGAGGACTTCATCGGCCTCCTCGGGCCGCTGGCCGAGGCCGGATACCGCGTGCTCGCCGTCGACGGCCGCGGCCAGCACGAGAGCGGCGGCCCGCGCACGCAGGCCCCGTACGCCCTGGCGGAGCTGGCGCAGGACGTCCTGGCACAGACCGCCGCCCTGGCCGCGGCCGGTCCGGTGCACCTGCTCGGGCATTCGCTGGGCGGGCTGATCGTCCGGGCGGCCGTGGTCCGCGATCCGGCTCCGTACGCCAGCCTCACGCTGCTCAGCAGCGGCCCGGGCGCGGTCTGCGCGGACCAGCAGGGCCGTACGAAGCTGCTGGTCTCGGCGCTGGAGGCGATGGGCGACGACATGCCGGGCATCTGGGCGGCCATGCGCGCCATGGATCCGCGCGACGCGCCCCCCGAGGACCCGGCCCTCGCGGACTTCCTGCGCGCCCGCTGGCTGGGGACCGTCCCGGAGCAGCTGATGGTCACCGGCCGGGCGCTGATCGAGGAGCCGGACCGGATCGACGAGCTCGTCGCCGCGGCGCCGGGGCTGGCGAAGCTGGTGCTGTCCGGGGAGTCGGACCCGGTGTGGCCGGTGTCGGAGATGGACGCGATGGCGCGCCGGCTGGGCGCGGCACGGGTGGTGGTCCCGGGGACGGAACACTCTCCGAACGCCGAGGACCCGGCGGCCACGGCGGCGGCGCTGATGGCGTTCTGGGGGTCTCTGACGTCTCCGGCACCGGTTAGTAGTTAGGCAATGAAAAAATTTCCTTAGCGTAGGGAATGTTTGCGGCTTACACTTCGTTAACCCTGTACAAGGAGAAACACTGACGAAGGGAGAAGCCCCATGCGCTTCGAGATTCTGCGCCTGGACGACGTCGACGGATCTGCCGTGGACAGCACTGTCGTGGACGCGGCCTCCGTCAACCGGATCGTGCAGCAGGCCGCGGCCGTAGGCCAGCGCATCCTGATCCGACCGGCTGAGACCGTGTCCAACTGACCGCGTCCACCTGTTCGCCGAACGCCCCCGCACCGGTCCCGGTGCGGGGGCGTTCGCATGCGCGGCGGGTGGCGCGCGGATCCGTCGACTACGCGGTCTCGATCACCTGGAGCACGCCGTTGATGATCTGCTGGACGGCGATCGCGGAGAGCATCATGCCTGCCAGGCGCGTCACGAGGACCACGCCGCCGTCCTTGATCACGCGGATGATGACGAGCGAGTAGCGCATCACCACCCACAGCACGACGTGCATCGCGACGATCGCGGCCCACACCGAGAACTGACCGGTGACCCCGTCGGCCTTCTGTACGGCCAGGATCACCGAGACGATCGCGCCGGGCCCGGCGAGCAGCGGCATCCCGAGCGGGACGAGCGCGACGTTCACGTCCTTGGTCTGCTTCGGCTCGTCGGTCTTGCCGGTGAGCAGGTCGAGCGCGATGAGCAGCAGCAGCAGCCCGCCCGCGATCATCAGGGCCGGCACGGACACGTGCAGGTAGTCGAGGATCTGCTGGCCGCAGAGGCCGAAGACGGCGATGACGCCGAAGGCGACGCAGACGGCCTGCCAGGCCATGCGGCGCTGCACCTTGGCGGGGCGGCCGGAGGTCAGCGCGAGGAAGATGGGCGTGATCCCCGGAGGGTCCATAATCACAAAAAGCGTGAGAAAGAGGGATCCGAAGACGGCGAAATCGAGCACAGTGATGCCTTGCAGGAGAGGGGTGTCACGAAAAAAGGGGCGGCAGAGCGGGAGGGACGCGGCAGTGGTCAGCCGCGTACGCGTCCACCGGCGCCGGGGACCGGGAACGCCCCGGTGGCACGGCGGGTGATCTCGCCGTAGATCTCGGGGTCGGTCGTGTACTCCCCGAGGCGGCAGGTCTTGCGGCTGCCGTGGTAGTCGCTGGACCCGGTGGTCAGCAGACCGAGATCACCGGCCAGGCCGCGCAGGCGCGCGCGGGTGGCCTCGTCGTGGTCCATGTGGTCGACCTCGATGCCGTCGAGGCCTGCCGAGGCGAGGGCGGCTATCGCGCTCTCGGGCACGCAGGTGCCGCGCTTGACGGCGGCGGGGTGGGCGAAGACGGTGACCCCGCCGGCCGCCTTGACCAGGCGGATCGCGTCGAAGGGGTCGAACTCGTGCTTCTCGGCGTACGCACGGCCGCCGTCGGCGAGCCAGTCCGCGGTGAAGGCGTCCGACACGGTGGGCACGACGCCCAGCTCGACGAGCGCGGCGGCGATGTGCGGGCGGCCCACGGAGCCCTCACCGGCGATCCGGGCCACCTGCTCCCAGGTGATGTCCACCCCGATGTCCTGCAGCTTGCCGATCATGGCCTGCGCGCGCGGGGTCCGGTCGTCGCGCACGAGCTCCCGCTCGCGGAAGAGCTCGGGTTCCTCGGGGTCGAAGAGGTACGCCAGCATGTGCATGCCGATGCCGTCGAGACGGCAGCTCAGCTCGGCGCCGGTGACCAGGGTCAGCCCCTGGGGCAGCGCGGCGATGGCCTCGCGGTATCCGGCGACGGTGTCATGGTCGGTCAGCCCCACCACGTCGAGCCCCGCACCGGCGGCATTGCGCACCAGCTCGGCGGGGGTGTCCGTACCGTCCGAGGCCGTGGAGTGGGCGTGCAGATCGATGCGCACAGCCGAACTCCAGGGTTCACACGCGGACGGGGGACACTCCAGGATACCGTCCGCTTTTCCCGGTACGGGCCCCCACCGGCCCGGCCGCGCCGGGGACCGCAGGACGGCCCGCGGCGGGCGGCCGCCGGACGGAGTCCGGCGCCGAGCCGCGCGAGCGGCGCGTCAGGAGGACAAAATGCGGGGGCTCAGCGCGCCGCAGGGCAGCAGCTCCACCTCGGCTCCCGCGTCGCGCAGGTCGGTCAGGACCAGTTCGTCGTACATCAGCAGGCCCGACTGCTCCGGCCAGACGATCGCCCACAGCCACAGCCCGCGCGCCTCGCCGGCGAAGACGGCCCGGTCCTCGGGGACGCCGGTGACGTGCCAGAGGGGCGTCGGACGCCCGGCGGCGACCACCTTGGCGTGCGGCGGGGCGGAGACGTTCATGTAGCGGCCCGGGTCGGGGGCGTCGAGACCGGCGAACCGCGCGCCCAGGCCGACGCCCAGCTCCTCGGCGATCAGCAGCAGCTCGCCGATGCCGCCGAGCGGGCCGGGACCCGAGCAGGCCACGGCGGTGGCCCGGCCGCCGCTGCGGTCGTCACCGGCGGAGGCGACCCCGGTGAACAGCCAGCCGACGGGCAGCGGCCAGGGCATCCAGACCGGCACCTGCGCCCGGTTCACCACCACGCCCAGGCCTTCGACGCTCGGCGGGATCACGGGCTGCAGGGGATGGACGGTGCCGTGCACGGCACACTGCCAGGAGTCGGCAAAAAGACCGGGCGCCCTGACCCGGCCACCACACTTCGGGCAACTCGGTTCGCCCCTCATAAGAAGCCACGCTCCTCCCCGCCGCGCGCCCCGTCAAGACGCGCTCACCCGTCCGGGCGGCCGGGCGGCGGCCGGACGCTCAGTCCAGTGCGACTGCCGTACGCAGAGGGTCCCGCAGATCCGTGCCGCGCGCGAGCCAGCGCTCCTGCAGGGCGGCGGCGCCGTGGACCCGTTTCCACGCCGCCTCGTTCGCCGTCATCGGCAGGAGCGGGAAGAAGGAGACGGGGTCCATCGGGTCGTCCAGGACGACGTCCTCGACCAGTCCGCCGGGCTCCGCCACGAGCACGGAGGTGAACGGCGCCCCGTCCCACAGGGGTTCGCCCACGTCCAGTGAGGCGCCGGGCGTCACGATGAGTCCTTCCACCTGGGGCGACGCCGCCAGTACGGCCAGCGGCCGCAGCAGCTTGTCGGTGGGCGCGAGCCCGCCCCGTACGGTCAGGACGAGTTCCGCGCGCGGGCCGCGGACCGGGTCGGCGACCACCGTCGTGGGGTCGGTCATGGGCTGGGCGGACATGCCGAGGGTCGCGTACCGCACGAGGTCGCCCTCGGTGAAGCGGAGGACTTCGAAGCGGTCGGTGCCCAGGAAGGTGACGGCGGCGCGGGCGTCGGGTTCGCCGAGCGCGGCGCGCAGCCGGGCTTCCACAAGGGCCAGAATTTCTGCCATGGAACGAGCATAGAACTCGTATCAGCCGGGTAAAGAGCGGCTCTTGACCATCCGTCGGCTGATATCGTTGACCGCTGGTCGGGGACGCTCTCAGAAGAGAAGTTTCAGTGCCCCGGCGACAGGACGTCCCTTACGGGGGACCGGCCGGAGGAGGTGGGGCTGCGGTGCATCGAAGTCGATCGCACAGTACGTGCGGTACCTCTCGCTCTTCCACTTCGCCGACGGGCGCGCCGCGCCCCCTTTGATCCGCGCGTCTTTGGATCCACACGTCGGATCGGTCGAAGAGCGACGGAAGAACTGTGTCCTCCCGTCCTGCCTGATCCTTCCGCCTGCCCGCCCGGCCTGCCGACCGCGGTGAGCGTGCCATCCGGAAGGACCTCCCACCCGTACGGTCCGCAGCCGTGCGCGCGAAGGAGCCTGCCATGTCGATGCTGCCCTACCTCCGTGCCGCCGTCCGTCCCGCGCTGCGCAGGTCCACCCCGGCACAGCCCGGCTACGACACCACCCGCGACCCGTCCGCGAACAGCGCGGTGGTCGACTGCGCCGTCTACCGCGACGGGCGGCGCGACGTGCGCGCGCAGGGCGCTTCCTGTCTGACGCCCCGTGAGGCGCTGCGCGAGGTCCGCGAGGACGGCGGTTTCGCGTGGATCGGTCTGCACGAGCCGACGGAGGCCGAGTTCGCGGGGATCGCCGCCGTGTTCGGGCTGCACCCGCTCGCCGTGGAGGACGCGGTGCACGCGCACCAGCGGCCGAAGCTGGAGCGCTACGACGACACCCTCTTCACCGTCTTCAAGACGATCCACTACGTCGAGCACGCCGAACTCACCGCCACCAGCGAGGTGGTGGAGACCGGCGAGGTGATGTGCTTCACCGGCCCCGACTTCGTCATCACCGTCCGGCACGGCGGCCACGGCTCCCTCAAGGGCCTGCGCCACCGCCTCCAGGACGACCCGGCGCTCCTCGCCAAGGGCCCCTCCGCCGTCCTGCACTCCCTCGCCGACCACGTGGTCGACGGGTACATCGCCGTCGCCGCGGCCGTGCAGGACGACATCGACGAGGTGGAGAGCGAGGTCTTCGCGGCCCCCGCCAAGGGCGCCGCGCGCGGCGGTGACGCGGGCCGCATCTACCAGCTCAAGCGCGAGGTGCTGGAGTTCAAGCGGGCCGTCACTCCGCTGCTGCGTCCCATGGAGCTGCTCAGCGAGCGCCCGATGCGGCTGGTGGAGCCCGACATCCAGAAGTACTTCCGCGACGTCGCCGACCACCTGGCCCGCGTGCACGAGCAGGTCGTCGGCTTCGACGAGCTGCTGAACTCCATCCTGCAGGCCAACCTGGCGCAGGCGACCGTCGCGCAGAACGAGGACATGCGCAAGATCACCTCCTGGGCGGCGATCATCGCCGTGCCCACGATGATCTGCGGGGTGTACGGGATGAACTTCGAGCACATGCCGGAGCTCCAGTGGCGCTACGGCTATCCGATGGTGATGGCCGCCATCGCGGGGACCTGTTTCACCATCCACCGGGCCCTGCGCCGCCACGGCTGGCTGTGAGCCCACTGGCTGTGAGCGTGCGGGAGGCGCTGGCTACCCTGTGCGCATGACTCTCAGCGCGCTCGATCTGGCCCTCGTCGAGGAGGCCACCAAGAAGTCCGGCCTCATCTGGGTCCGCGGCTCCGGGGCCGACCGCGGGCTGTGGCACGCCTGGGTGGACGGCGCGGCGCACGTGCTCGGCGACGGGCCCGGGGAGCAGCCGTTCCCGGGGCTCGCGGACGGGGCGGCGGCCGAGGTGACCGTGCGCAGCAAGGACAAGGGCGGCCGGCTCGTCGCGTGGACGGCGACCGTACGCGAGCTCGTGCCCGGCAGTGAGCAGTGGGAGGCCGCGGTGGCCGAGCTGAAGGGCAAGCGGCTCAACGCGCCCGACTCCGCCGAGATGACCGAACGCTGGGCGCGGGAGTGCCGGCTGCTGCGCCTGGAGCCGGAGTCGGTCCGGGCGACCCTCCCCGAGGGTTCGCTGGCGGCGGCTCCGCTGGGCTCCCCCGTGACGACCCGGCAGCCCGTCCCGGCCGGGCTGCCGAAGCTGCTGCTGAAGCGGAAGAAGAAGGCCGCCCGCTAGGGACAGCGGGCCGCCGGCTGCTTACGCCCTAGCCCTGCGGGTTGGCGCCCTGGCCGGAGCCCTTGGGGGTGCCCGGCTGCTCCTTGGTCGTGGGCAGCTCGGAACCGTAGTCCACCGTCTGGTCCGGCTCGGGCGCGGTCAGCTCGACCGGCATGCCCCATTCCGCGAGGGTCACCCGGCCGGCGCCGCCCGCGCGTTCCATGAGGAGCGGGTAGGGGGTGCCCTCCAGGGAGACCGAGAGTTTGCCGCCCTTGCCCTTGTCCGCCGAGACCTGGACGGCCCGGGTGGGCCCGACCTTGGTGTAGTCCTCGCCCTTGGTGAGCTTCCCTTCGAGCCCGAGCAGCCCGTCGAGCATGACCTGCATGTCGGTGAACCCGCGGAACTGCTTGTACGAGGGGTCGCCCACGGGCACCTTGACGAACTTGTCGCCGAGCTTGCCGGCCGCTTCCGACTGGCCCCAGAACGCGGCGCCCGCCTTGAGGTAGAGCTGCTCCCCGACCCGCAGCAGCTGGAAGGTGGTGTCGTCCTGGGACTTCACCTCGCCGGAGCCGCCGTCCGCCCCGAGCCGCATGTCCAGGGTGAAGGACTTGCCGCCGCTGACGAGCGTGCCGGAGAGGTGGACCGACTGCGCCCCGGTGACGGCCGTCTTCGCCTTGTCCTCGATCTGGTCGGCGGACAGCTTGCCGACCCCGTTCGTCCCCTCGTCGGGGTCCGCCCCGCACCCCGTGCCGACGACGGCCAGGCCCGCGCAGAGGGCACTGACGAAGGCGGCCCGGCGCAGCCGCGGGGCGGGGAAATAGGCGGTCACGGGCAGGTGCCCCTCTCGTTGCGTCGGCGAGCAGCTGGCAGCGTACCCGCCCGTACTCGGGCCGCCGCGCGGCACCCGGGCGCTGCTCGTGGGGACGCGCGTACGGAGGCCGGGGGCGCCGCACAGGCGCCGGGGGGATGCCCGGGCGGACGGCCCCACCAGGAGGTTGCGTGCGGTACGGGCTAACCTGAGGGCGGCAGTACCGGTGATCGACGGATGACGCAGCTCGTAGGAGGCGCTCGGATGGCGGCAGGCGCCCCACGGATCTTCGTCTCGCATCTGTCGGGTGTGCCCGTCTTCGACCCCAACGGCGACCAGGTGGGCCGGGTACGCGACCTCGTCGCGATGCTCCGCGTGGGCGGCCGGCCGCCCCGGCTGCTCGGCCTGGTGGTCGAGGTCGTCAGCCGGCGGCGGATCTTCCTTCCCATGACCCGGGTGACGGGCGTCGAGTCCGGCCAGGTGATCACCACCGGCGTGGTCAACATGCGGCGCTTCGAGCAGCGCCCCACCGAGCGGCTGATCCTCGGCGAACTGCTGGACCGGCGGGTGCGCCTGGTCGCGGACGACGAGGAGGTCACCGTCCTGGACGTGGCCATCCAGCAGCTGCCGGCCCGCCGCGACTGGGAGATCGACCGGATCTTCGTACGGAAGGGCAAGTCGGGCGCCCTGCGGCGGCGCGGCGAGACCCTGACCGTGGAGTGGTCGGCGGTGACGGGCTTCTCGCTGGAGGAGCACGGGCAGGGCGCCGAGAACCTGGTCGCCACCTTCGAGCAGATGCGCCCCGCGGACGTGGCGAACGTCCTGCACCACCTGACGCCGAAGCGGCGCGCCGAGGTGGCGAGCGCGCTGGACGACGACCGGCTCGCCGACGTCATGGAGGAGCTGCCCGAGGACGAGCAGGTGGAGATCCTCGGGAAGCTGAAGGAGGAGCGCGCGGCCGACGTCCTGGAGGCGATGGACCCGGACGACGCGGCCGACCTGCTCTCGGAGCTGCCGGAGGACGACAAGGAGCGGCTGCTGACGCTGATGCGGCCGGACGACGCCGCCGACGTGCGGCGCCTGCTGTCCTACGAGGAGAACACCGCGGGCGGTCTGATGACCACGGAGCCGATCGTGCTGCGGCCCGACGCGACGGTCGCCGACGCGCTGGCCCGCGTACGGCAGTCGGACCTGTCGCCGGCGCTGGCGGCGCAGGTGTACGTGTGCCGGCCGCCGGACGAGACGCCGACGGGCAAGTACCTGGGCACGGTGCACTTCCAGCGGCTGCTGCGCGATCCGCCGTTCACCCTGGTCAGCTCGATCGTGGACACCGGGCTGGCGCCGCTGCGGCCGGACGCCTCGCTGCCGGTGGTGACCAGCTACCTGGCCGCGTACAACATGGTCGCCGTCCCGGTCGTCGACGAGAGCGGCTCGCTGCTGGGCGCGGTCACCGTCGACGACGTTCTGGACCACCTGCTGCCGGACGACTGGCGGGAGACGGACTTCCATTCGGAGGGCCCCGGGGGTCCCGAGGATTCCGAGCGTGCGGAAGGGGCCCTCCGTGGGGACTGAGCGGGGGCGCGGCGAGGAGCCGCGCGAGCGGCGCAAGGAGCAGATCCGCGAACGGCGCGAGCAGGCGCGGGCGCAGGCCCGCGAGCACGGGCTGGCGGAGGCGGCCGCGGAGCGGGTGGAACGTTCCTCTTTCGAGCGCGGCGAGCGGGCGAAGGCCGGCCAGTCGACGGGGGCGAGCGCGCTGTCGCGCTCGCGCACGCGCCTCGACCTGCCGCGCCCGGCCCGGCGCCGGCTGCTGCCCGAGTACGACCCGGAGGCGTTCGGGCGGCTGTCGGAGCGGGTCGCGCGGTTCCTCGGCACGGGCCGGTTCATCGTATGGATGACCGTCGTCATCATCATCTGGGTGCTGTGGAACATCTTTGCGCCGGCCGACCTGCGGTGGGACGAGTACCCCTTCATCTTCCTGACCCTGATGCTGTCGCTCCAGGCCTCCTACGCGGCCCCGCTGATCCTGCTGGCGCAGAACCGCCAGGACGACCGGGACCGGGTCAACCTGGAGCAGGACCGCAAGCAGAACGAGCGCTCGCTGGCCGACACCGAGTACCTGACCCGGGAGATCGCGGCGCTGCGGATGGGTCTGGGCGAGGTCGCCACGCGCGACTGGATCCGCTCCGAGTTCCAGGATCTGATCAAGGAGATGGACGAGCGGCGGCTATTCCCCGCCGAGAGTGACGAAGGCGACCGCTAGCGGGCTTTCCTGAGGCCCGCCACCGCGCCGTACCATCGGGGCATGGCTACCGACACAAGCTCCGCCTCCGCCGCTGCCTTGCCCGGACAGGACGCGATCCTGGACGCGCTGGCGACGGTGAACGACCCCGAGATCCACCGGCCGATCACCGAGCTGGGCATGGTCAAATCGGTGGAGATCGGCGACGGCGGCGAGGTCGCCGTCACCGTGTTCCTGACCGTGTCGGGCTGCCCCATGCGCGAGACCATCACCAACCTGGTCACCGAGGCCGTGCAGGGGGTCCCCGGCGTCACCTCGGTCGCCGTCACGCTGGACGTGATGAGCGACGAACAGCGCAAGGACCTCGCGGCGACCCTGCGCGGCGGCACCGCCGAGCGCGAGGTCCCCTTCGCCCAGCCCGGCTCGCTGACCCGCGTCTACGCGGTCGCCTCCGGCAAGGGTGGCGTCGGCAAGTCCTCGGTCACCGTGAACCTGGCGGCGGCGATGGCGGCCGACGGCCTCAAGGTCGGCGTCGTCGACGCCGACATCTACGGCCACAGCGTGCCGCGCATGCTCGGCGTGGAGGGCCGCCCCACCCAGGTCGAGAACATGATCATGCCGCCGTCGTCGCACGGCGTGAAGGTCATCTCCATCGGCATGTTCACCCCGGGCAACGCGCCCGTGGTGTGGCGCGGTCCGATGCTGCACCGGGCCCTCCAGCAGTTCCTGGCCGACGTGTTCTGGGGCGACCTGGACGTCCTGCTGCTCGACCTGCCGCCGGGCACCGGTGACATCGCGATCTCCGTGGCGCAGCTCGTGCCGAACGCCGAGATCCTCGTCGTGACCACCCCGCAGCAGGCGGCGGCCGAGGTCGCGGAGCGGGCCGGCTCGATCGCCGTGCAGACCCACCAGAAGATCGTCGGCGTCGTCGAGAACATGTCCGGGCTGCCCTGCCCGCACTGCGACGAGATGGTCGACGTGTTCGGCTCGGGCGGTGGCCAGAAGGTCGCCGACGGCCTGACCAAGACGGTCGGCGCGGCGGTGCCGGTGCTCGGCTCGATCCCGATCGACGTCCGCCTGCGCGAGGGCGGCGACGACGGCACCCCGGTCGTCCTGTCCGACCCCGACTCCCCCGCCGGCGCGGCCCTGCGCGCCATCGCGGGCAAGCTCGGCGGCCGCGCCCGCGGCCTGGCGGGCATGTCCCTGGGGATCACGCCGCGCAACAAGTTCTGAGACGGGAAAAAGGGGGGCCGGCGAGGGAGATCCCTCGCCGGCCCCCCTTTTTGCCGCGTCCTATTCGTACGCCGCCAGGTCCCCGATCACCGAGAAGCCGAGCCCGTACGCGCTCATCCCGCGCCCGTACGCACCCAGGTGCACCCCGCTGCCGGTCGATCCTGCGAGGACCCACCCGAATTCCGACTCGCGGTAGTGGAACGGCGTCGGCTCCCCGTCCACCGGCAGCGACAGCGTCGACCAGTCCGGCCCCGCGAGGTCGTCCGCGAGTTCCCACGCGGCCTCGGTCTGCTGGTCGAGCCAGTCGTCGCGCAGGCTGTGGTCCATCTGGCCCGGCCAGCTGTAGGCCAGCAGCCCCGAGCCGGCCAGCCAGGCCGCCGAGGAGACCGAGGTGGCCTCCAGGACTCCGGTGCCGTCGGCGGTGCGCCGCAGCGGGTTGCTGGCCACGGTGACGACCACGGCGAAGCGCTCCTTCTCCCCGGTGGCGATCTCGCCTCGGGCGGAGGGCTCGTCCCCGTGACCGGTCGAGCCGTGCTCCACGCTGCCGTCGGCGCCGGCGGCGACCTGCATCAGCCAGCGGGGGCCGGTGAAGGCCCCGTCCAGCCCGTACCAGGGGAAGTCGGCCCGCAGGTACCCCTCGGCCGCCCGGCGGGCGGCAGGGACGGGCGGGGCGGCCGCGTCCGGGGACTGCGGAGGATCCTGGGGTGCGGGCGTCTGCGCCTCGGCGGGCTGCGTGCCTACCCGGCTACTGCGCGTCGTCTCCATCGATACGGCCTCTCGTTCCGTGGGCTCCGGAACGGCCCACCCCCCTCGGGCGTCCTGGATCCGGACTCAAAGGAGGATAGCCATCCGACCGCGGTTCGCCGGGCAGGCGGGCGCGCGCGTGGTCCCGGTGGCGTCAGGTCGCGTCGGCGTCGAAGCGCGTGCGCTGCTCCTGCGCCGGGGTCACGGGCTTCTTGACCATGTCGGGTCCGGCGCCCGGCGCGGCGGCGGGGAGTGCGCCGCCGGCAGCCCCGGCAGCTTCGGACTCCTTGCCGTTGACCGCGTCGGTGACGTCGTTCAGTTCCTTGCGGAGATCGAAGCTGCTCCGGATCTCCTTGAGGTCCTCGTTCTCGGTGAGCTGCTTGCGGATGAAGGTCTTCGGGTTGAGGTCCTCGAACTCGAAGTCCTTGAATTCCGAACCGAGTTCGGAGCGGATGTCCTGCTTCGCGCTGTCGGAGAACGCGCGGATCTTCCTGATGACGCCCGTGACGTCCTGGATGACCTTGGGCAGCTTGTCCGGGCCGAAGACGAGGATGGCAAGCACCACGATCGTGGCCAGCTCGAGTGCGCCTATGTCGTTGAACATCCTGCCCCGCTCTCGGCTCTCTTCACATCAGGCCTGTCACACGGTACCCGGCCAGGTCCGCAGGCCCATACACCAGGACCGGCGGATTACCGGACCGGTTCGGCTTTCACCCGCCCGTCATGATCCGTTCGCCGACCCGAGGACCACTTCCAGCGTGCGCTCCCTGCCCTCGCGCAGCACCGTGAGGGCGAGCCGGTCGCCCGGGCGGTGAGCGCGGATCTTGATCACGAGCTCGTCGCCGCCGTGCACCCGTACGCCGTCGACCTTGGTGATCACGTCGCCCGGCCTGATCCCCGCGCGGGCTCCGGGCCCGCCCACGGTGACGGCCGACGTCCCGTTCTCGCCCTTCTCCCCCACCCGGGCCCCGTCGCCGGAGTAGTCCATGTCCAGGGTGACGCCGATGACGGGGTGGGTGGCGCGGCCGGTGCGGATCAGCTCCTCGGCCACGCGCTTGCCCTGGTTCACCGGGATGGCGAAGCCGAGACCGATGCTGCCGCGCTGCTGTCCGGAGCTGTCCTTGCCGTCGCCTCCGCGGATGGCGCTGTTGATGCCGATGACCTGGGCCTTGGCGTCGAGGAGCGGTCCGCCGGAGTTGCCGGGGTTGATGGGGGCGTCGGTCTGGAGGGCGTCGACGTAGCTGACGTCGCTTCCGTCGCCCTTGTCGCCGCCGGCGGTGATGGGGCGGCCGGTGGCGCTGATGATGCCCGCGGTGACGGTGTTGGACAGGTCGAAGGGGGCCCCGATGGCCACGACCGGGTCACCGACCTCGACGTTCTCGGAGTTGCCGAGCGCGAGCGGCCGCAGGCCCCGTACCCCGTCGACCTTGACGACGGCCAGGTCGTAACCGGTGTCGCCGCCGACCAGCTCGGCGGGGACGCTCTCGCCGGTGCTGAAGGTGACCGTTATGGTCCGGGCCCCGTTGACCACGTGGTGGTTGGTGAGGATGTGGCCCTGCCCGTCGAGGACGAAACCGGTGCCGGTCGAGCTGCTGTCCGCACCGCTGACGTGCAGGGTGACCACGCCGGGCAGTGCGGCGGCGGCGATCCCCGCGACGCTGTCGGGGGCGCGGCCGCGGTCGGTGCGGGGCGTCTGCGGGAGTTCGAGGCGGGTGGCGGCCTGCCGCTCGGCGAGGACCCCGGCGTAGCCGCCGATGCCTCCGGCCAGGAGGGCGATGCCGACGCCGAGGACGATGCCCTGGCTCAGCCGGACCCCGCGGGAACCCGCCCGGCCGTGGTCCACCGCCTGGAGCGGCCGCGCACCCCACGGGTCGTACCGCGGCTCGGCATCCGTGACCGGGGCCGCCTCTGCGTCTGCGTCCGCGTCCGCGTCCGGCACGGTCCTCGGTGGCGGTACGGACCCCTCGTGCGCGGCAACCGGCTGCGCGGGGCGGCTCCACCACTGGGGCACCGGGGCGGGGGCCGGCGGGGGCGCCGGATCCCCGTCCGCGGGAGACTCGGCCCGCGGGGGCGGTACGGATGCCTCGTGCGCACCGACGGGATCCGCGGGGCGGCTCCACCACCGGGGCAGGAGGGCGGGAACCGGATCCGCCGCCGGATCGGTCTGCTGACTGTCGGACATGGGTGCTCCCCGCCTGCCTGCCTGTCGGTCTCCGCCGGCCGCCCGGGGCGGCACATCTGGCGGAGATTCAACCAGGTCTACCGTCCCGCCCGCCCCGGCGGGCGGGACGCACGGGGCACCCGAGTGCGGCCGGAACCGGGCGCACCGAACGGGCGAACGGGCCCGGCAAGATCCGAAAGAGACGGCCGGCCGCACGGAAGGGCCCACCCGGGCTGGAGGGGGAACTGCCCGGGACCGGATCCGGACCGCCGGCTACCGGTACAGGGATACCGGGTGTGCGGAGGCCGACGTGGTCGGGCGGGACTGCGACGGGGCCGCGAGGGGGCTGACCGGGCGGAAGGTCGGGAGGGTGCCCGGCTTCGGCAGCCGGTTCTCCCGGACCACCGCGTCGACCACCGGAACCACCGGTCCCGTGCGGGCGGCCGGGGCCTCGCCCCGGACATTGGGCTCGCCCGCTTCCATCGGCAGCGAGCCGCCCAGCGCGATCGCGGCGAGCGACACCGCTCCGGCCGCCACGAACGCGAAGCGGCGCCGCTGGCGGCCCACCTCGTGTATCCGGAAGCCCTGCTGCTGAGGCGCGGCGGCAGCCGCGGGCGGCGCGTAGCCGAAAGACGCGAAGGGGTCGGATCCCGCCGACGGGCCGAAGGGCCCGGAAGGCCCTGAGGGGCCCTCGGAGCCGCCTCCCGGCAGCCCTTGCAACCGCGCCAGCAGCCCGGCCGACAGCGCGGGCGCCGCGCTCTCCACGAACATGGTCTTCAGGCGCCGCTGCGCATCGGCCTCGGCCTTGCACTTGGGACACGTCGCCAGGTGCGCCAGTACCCGCTCGCGCGCGTCGTGGCTCAACTCCCCGTCCACGAGGGCGGCGAGCCGGTCGCCCAGGTGATGCTCGGCGGAGGCAGTCTGTTCTGCGGAGAAAGCCTGCTCGGCCGGCGACGGGGACGGACTGATCCCGCTCACTCGGCTCCGCCCTCTCCCCCGGTGCCGGGAGCGCCCACGGCCACACCGGCCAGCGCGCGCTGCTCGGCACGGGCTTCGGGGGACCGGTGCTTGAGCGCCTTGCGCAGGTGCGAACGGCCCCGGTGGATACGGCTGCGCACGGTGCCGAGCTTCACGCCGAGCGTGGCGGCGATCTCCTCGTACGACAGGCCTTCGATGTCGCAGAGCACCACGGCCGCGCGGAACTCGGGCGCGAGGGTGTCCAGCGCCTGCTGCACGTCCGCGTCGAAGTGCGTGTCGTGCAGGACCTGCTGCGGGGACGGCTCACGGCTCGGCAGCCGCTCGGCGGCGTCGTCGGCGAGGGCGTCGAAGCGGATCCGCTGCTTGCGGCGGACCATGTCCAGGAAGAGGTTCGTGGTGATCCGGTGCAGCCAGCCCTCGAAGGTGCCGGGCGTGTACGTGGACAGCGAGCGGAAGACGCGGACGAATACTTCCTGCGTCAGGTCCTCGGCGTCGTGCTGGTTGCCCGTCAGCCTGTAGGCGAGACGGTAGACCCGCGCACTGTGCGTGCTGACGATCTCCTCCCACGAGGGAGGGGTCCACGCCTGGGAGCCCGCATCGGCGGCGAACGTCGCGGTGGTTGCGGTGTCTACGGTGCGGAAACGGTCAGCAATGTTGGTCACGGATTTCGGCTCACCGGCCGACCAGAAGAGGCGTCGGAGGACACCCCCACGATCCACAGGCGCAGCCGCACCTCCCCTGTCGGCTCTGGTGGTGTCCAGCGGAATCCCTACCATAGCCACCCCTCCCGTCAGCTCTGGATAAGCTTTTTTGCAGTAACTTTGCACGGGCTCGGGGCCCCAGGCCCCTCTTACGTCTCTACTGCTCTCAACGCCCGGTCCCATCTGCGGGTTCCCGACTCCAGCGGATACAGTCACCGTTGCGCCAACTATGGGGACAGGAGAGGGTCATTACCGGCAACCGGCAGACGAGCTGGGCGTTCGCCGACGCGTTTGTCGCCGAAGACGACGCTCTGCGATGGGCCCGCGACCGGTCCAGGGAAGCGGGACTGCGTTCCGTCTCCCCCGGCACCGGGGCCGCGCTGCGCCTGCTCGCCGCCACCGCGGACGCGAAAGCGGTCGCCGAGATCGGCACCGGCACCGGCGTGTCCGGCATCCACCTCCTGCACGGAATGCGCGCCGACGGGGTCCTGACCACGGTGGATCCCGAAGCCGACCGGCAGGCCTTCGCCCGCCAGGCGTTCCGCGCCGCCGGCTTCGCGGGCAACCGCGCCCGCTTCATCCCGGGCCGCGCCCTGGACGTACTGCCCCGGCTGGCCGACGGCGGATACGACCTCGTCTTCTGCGACGGCGACCCGTCCGAGTCCCTCGACTACCTCGCTGAATCGTTGCGCCTGCTCCGCCCCGGCGGCCTGGTCTGCTTCGAGGGAGTCTTCTCCGACGGCCGTACGGTCGACTCCGCGGCCCAGCCGGTGGAGGTGCTCCGCGTCCGCGAACTGCTGCGCAGCGTCCGCGAGAGCCCGGCCCTGGAGGCCGCCCTGCTCCCGGTGGGCGACGGCCTGCTCTGCGCGGTCCGGCGCTGATCCCTCCCGCCGGCGGGAGCCGGGCGGGGCGTGCGGACACAGCACTGCCCCGACCGCATGACGCGGCCGGGGCAGTGCAGAGAATGCAGCGAAAGTACTGTCAGCGCCCCTGGGGGATCAGCCGACGACCTTCTTCAGGGCGTCACCCAGGGCGTCCGCCTCGTCCGGAGTCAGCTCGACGACGAGCCGACCGCCGCCCTCGAGCGGTACGCGCATGACGATGCCCCGCCCCTCCTTGGTGACCTCGAGCGGGCCGTCGCCCGTCCGCGGCTTCATGGCCGCCATGCTCGTTCCCCTTCCTGAAACCAGTTCATCGTCAGCCGACGGCTCCATTCAGGCGCCTAGTACCCGGCATCGAACACATTGCTTCCAGGCCATTATCCCGCATGTCAGGACCCGATGACCAACATCGGCTGGGAACGCTTGTGCAACGCGCTTGACCAAAACCACTCATTTCGGGGACACGCCTGCGATACTTCGCCGCCGCGCCACGCGAATGCCCTTCCGTTTATTTGACGCACATCACATGTCCGACCCCGGTCCGGTCCGCCATGCTGACCTTTGCACCGGCCGGTACCGGCCGGTAGCCAGCCCGCGACGAAGGGGGACCCCCGCCATGGCCGACAGCGTGCTCTACGAAGTGACCGACGGACTCGCGACCATCACGATCAACCGTCCCGAGGCCATGAACGCCATGAACACCGAGGCCAAGGTCGCCCTGCGCGACGCGGCCCGGGCGGCGGCCGCGGACCCGGCGGTACGGGCGGTCCTGCTCACCGCCGCCGGCAACCGGGCGTTCTGCGTGGGCCAGGACCTCAAGGAGCACGTCGGGTTCCTGGCGGCCGACCGCGAGCACGGCTCCTCGCTGACCATGAACACCGTCGCGGAGCACTACAACCCGATCGTCCGCGCCCTGACGGAGATGCCGAAGCCGGTGGTCGCGGGCGTGAACGGCGTCGCGGCGGGCGCGGGCTTCGGTTTCGCCCTGGCGGCGGACTTCCGCGTGGTCGCGGACACGGCCTCCTTCAACACCTCCTTCGCGGGGGTCGCGCTGACGGCCGACTCGGGCGTCTCCTGGACCCTGCCCCGCCTGATCGGCGGCTCGCGCGCCTCCGACCTGCTGCTCTTCCCGCGGTCCGTGAAGGCCCAGGAGGCCCTGGAACTCGGCATCGCGAACCGCGTCGTCCCCTCGGAGGAGCTGGCCGCCGAGGCGCTGGCCGTGGCCCGCCGCCTCGCGCAGGGCCCGACGGTCGCCTACGCGGCGCTGAAGGAGTCCCTGGCGTACGGGGCCTCCCGGTCGCTGTCCGACGCGCTGGACCACGAGGACGTGCTCCAGGGCCGTGCGGGGGCCTCCGAGGACCACGGGATCGCCGTCGCGGCCTTCCTCGCGAAGGAGGCTCCGCGGTACCTCGGCCGCTGACCCGGCCCCGCCCACCAGGCCCGGGCACCGCTGCGCAAGGCAAAGCCCCGCGCAGCGACCCTGGCCCTGCGCGGGGCGAAGTCCCCACTGCGGGCTGAAGGGGGGCCCGGGCTGCGCCCGGACCCCTGGGGCTCCGCCCCGGACCCCGCGCCTCAAACGCCGGCGAGGCTGGATGTGCCGCGCAGCGGACCAGGTCGGGCGGAGCCCGGGGAACGGTGGAAGGGCGGGTAGGGGACCTCGCCCCGCAGGGCCCCGCCCCCGCGCCGCAGGCCGGATCAGGCCGCCCGGCAGGGTCGGATCGGGCCGGGTCAGGCCAGGTCGCGGGCCACGCAGCGGGCCAGGTGGTCGTTGACCAGGCCGCAGGCCTGCATCAGGGCGTAGGCCGTCGTGGGGCCCACGAAGCGGATGCCCGCCTTCTTCAGGGCTTTGGCCAGGGCCGTGGACTCCGGTGTCACCGCCGGGATCTCGGTGGTGCTCTTCGGGGCCCGCCCCGGCTCCGGGGCGTGGGACCAGATCAGGGTGTCCAGTTCGCCCTCACCCCACCCGGCCAGGGTCTTGGCGTTGGCGAGGGTCGCCTCGATCTTGGCCCGGTTGCGGATGATCCCCTCGTCGGCGAGGAGCCGTTCCACGTCCGGCGCCCCGAACTCCGCCACCTTGGCGATCTCGAAGCCCGCGAAGGCCGCCCGGAACCCCTCGCGGCGGCGCAGGATCGTCAGCCAGGACAGCCCCGACTGGAAGGCCTCCAGGCACAGCCGCTCGTACAGCGCGTCGTCCCCGTGGACCGCCCGGCCCCACTCCGTGTCGTGGTACGCGATGTAGTCCTCGGTGGCCAGCCCCCAGGGGCACCGCAGGCCCCCGTCGGGCCCGGCGAGCACTCCGCTCACTGCTCGGCGGCCTTGGTCAGGTCCACGGACCCGTCGGCGGAAGCGGAAGCGGACAGGGACGCGGACGCGGAGGCAGACCCGGGCGCGGCCGCGGCGGTGAGCTCGGCGATCCGCGCGTCACGCTCCGCCAGCTCCGCCGCCAGCCGCTCCAGTACGTCGTCCACCTCGGCCATCCGGTAGCCGCGCGGGGCCACGGGCAGACGCAGCTCGTCGATGTCCGCCCGTACGACGGGACGGTTCTCCGGCAGGACGTCGGACAGCCGGTCGGGCTCGGCCTCCGGCAGCACGGCCTCGGACCCTCCGCCGGCCACCGCGAGGGTGACCCCGGCGACGACCACGACCAGCGCGATGAGCAAGAACGCGAACACGATCAACTCCCCTGAGAGACTCCGGCCACCAGGTTAAGGTCGCTGGCGAGGCGCAAGGGTCGCCGAAGGAGGAAAGAGCAGGATGCTGCGACTGGGCAGGCGCGAGTTCGACGACCACGAGCCGGTGATCATGGCCATCGTGAACCGGACTCCTGACTCCTTCTACGACCAGGGAGCGACCTTCCGCGACGAGCCGGCCCTGGACCGGGTCGAGCAGGCGGTGGCCGAGGGCGCCGCGATCATCGACATCGGCGGGGTCAAGGCCGGTCCCGGCGAGCACGTGGACGCGGCGGAGGAGGCCCGGCGCACGGTGGGCTTCGTCGCCGAGGTCCGCCGCCGCCACCCCGACGTGGTGATCAGCGTCGACACCTGGCGGCACGA
Organism: Streptomyces sp. NPDC059957; assembly: GCF_042730015.1. Lineage (NCBI taxonomy): Bacteria > Bacillati > Actinomycetota > Actinomycetes > Kitasatosporales > Streptomycetaceae > Streptomyces > Streptomyces sp. NPDC059957. The sequence goes on from NZ_JBHWMB010000011.1 coordinate 58,816, forward strand.
GGTCGGCGAGGCCGTCTGCGAGGCCGGAGCGGACCTCCTCAACGACGCGTGGGGCGGGGTGGACCCGAAGCTCGCCGAGGTCGCCGCGCGCCACGGCGCGGGCATCGTCTGCACCCACGCGGGCGGGGTCGAGCCGCGGACCCGGCCGCACCGGACCGAGTACGAGGACGTGATGGCCGACATCCTGCGCGTCACGGTCGGCCTGGCGGAGCGTGCGGCGGCCCTGGGCGTCCCCCGTGAGTCGATCATGATCGACCCCGGCCACGACTTCGGGAAGAACACCCGCCACTCCCTGGAGGCCACCCGCCGCCTCTCCGAGATGACGGAGACGGGCTGGCCGGTCCTGGTCTCGCTGTCCAACAAGGACTTCGTCGGCGAGACCCTCGACAAGCCGGTCAAGGAACGCCTCCTGGGCACCCTGGCCACGACGGCCGTATCGGCCTGGCTGGGCGCCCAGGTCTACCGCGTCCACGAGGTCGCGGAAACCAAGCAGATCCTGGACATGGTCCGCTCGATCCAGGGCCACCGACCCCCAGCGGTCGCCCGCCGGGGCCTCGCCTGAACCCACACCCCCGGCGGTCGCCCGCCGGGGGCCGGCTTAGCGGTCGGCGGCTCCTACAGGCCGACTTCCTTCGTCACGAGCGCGATCGCCTCGTCCACGTCGTCGGTGACGTGGAAGAGGTACAGGTCCTTCTCCGAGGCCTTGCCCTGCGCGATGACCGTGTTCTTCAGCCAGTCGATGAGCCCGCTCCAGTACGCCGTGCCGAACAGCACGATCGGGAAGCGGGTGATCTTCTGCGTCTGGACCAGGGTCAGGGCCTCGAACATTTCGTCGAGGGTGCCGAGCCCGCCCGGCAGGACCACGAAGCCCTGGCTGTACTTCACGAACATCGTCTTGCGGACGAAGAAGTAGCGGAAGTTCAGACCGAGGTCGACGTGCTCGTTGAGCCCCTGCTCGAAGGGGAGCTCGATGCCCAGGCCGACCGAGAGGCCGTTCGCCTCCCGCGCGCCCTTGTTGGCCGCCTCCATCGCGCCCGGGCCGCCGCCCGTGATCACCGCGAACCCGGCCTCCACGAGCGCGCCGCCGATCCGCACGCCCGCCTCGTACTCCGGCGAACCCGCCGGCGTCCGGGCGGAGCCGAACACGCTGATCGCCGGCGGCAGTTCCGCCAGGGTGCCGAAGCCCTCGATGAACTCCGACTGGATGCGCAGGACCCGCCACGGATCGGTGTGCACCCACTCGGAGGGCCCGGCCGTATCCAGCAGCCGCTGGTCCGTCGTACTGCCGGCCTGCACCTGGCCCCGCCTCCTCAGCACCGGCCCGAGCTGCTGCTCCTCGGGCCGACGACGAGCGGACCCTTCAGGGTTGCCCATGATGTGCTCCCTCCTGCTGATCGTTGGATCAGGTTAGGCGCACAAAGGTGACGAGAAGCGGAATTCAGGCGGTCAGCCAGGCGCGGAGTCGTTCCTCGCAGTGGAGGATCGCCTTCGTCTCCACCCGCTCGTCGGCCTTGTGGGCCAGCAGGGCGTCGCCCGGGCCGTAGTTGACCGCCGGTACGCCCAGCGCGCTGAAGCGGGAGACGTCCGTCCAGCCGAACTTCGGCATGGCGTGTCCTCCGACGGCCTCCATGAAGGCCGCGGCGGCCGGGTGGGAGAGGCCGGGGAGGGCGCCGGGCGAGAGGTCGTCGATGACGAACTCGTCGATGTCGCAGTCCGCGAAGACCTCGCGGACGTGGGCGATCGCCTCGTCCGTGGTCCGGTCGGGGGCGAAGCGGAAGTTGACCGTGACCGTGCACGCGTGCGGGATGACGTTGTTGGCGACGCCGCCCTCGATGCGGACCGCGTTGAGGCCCTCGTGGTACTCCAGGCCGTCGATCACGGGCTTGCGGGGCTCGTACGCCGCCAGCTTGGCCAGGATCGGGCTCGCCGCGTGGATGGCGTTGGAGCCCATCCAGCTGCGCGCGGAGTGGGCGCGCTCGCCGGCCGTGCGGAGCAGGACGCGCAGGGTGCCCTGGCAGCCGCCCTCGACCTCGGCGTTGGAGGGTTCGAGGAGGACGGCGAAGTCACCGGTCAGCCAGTCGGGGTGGGCTTCGGCGACCTTGCCGAGGCCGTTGAGGTCGGCCGCGACCTCTTCCTGGTCGTAGAAGACGAAGGTGAGGTCCCGGTTGGGTTCGGGGACCGTGGCCGCGATGCGCAGCTGTACGGCGACGCCCGACTTCATGTCGGTGGTGCCGCATCCCCACAGGACGTCGTTCTCGTCGAGGCGGGAGGGCACGTTGTCGGCGATCGGCACGGTGTCGAGGTGCCCGGCGAGTACGACGCGTTCGGCGCGGCCCAGGTGCGTGCGCGCGACCACGTTGTTGCCGAAGCGGTCCACGGTCAGGTGCGGCAGGCCGCGCAGGGCGTGTTCCACGAGGTCGGCGAGTACCTTCTCGTCGCCGCTCACGGACGGAATGTCGACGAGCCGGGCGGTCAGCTCGGCGGCGTCCAGGGTGAGGTCCAGCTCGGATTCGGACATGAAGCTGACCCTAACCCCCCGGGCTGCGGCGAAGCCTTGTCCGTCCGGCCGATGGACGCGTCATATGGCTCAAGTACGGTGGGCGGCGTGCCGCAGACCGATCACTCCCGCCCTCGCCGCCGACGACGCCCGCTCCGATGGGCCGCCGGTTTCCTGGTGCTGGTCGCGGTCGCCGGGTACTTCGTCGTGCAGCGCGCGTCGAACGACAACGCCGGTGTGCCCTACTGCACGGCCTCGGCCGACGGGAAGAGCGGCACGAAGGGATCCGGCCAGTTCGACGAGATGTCCCCCGACCAGGCGGCGAACGCGACGACGATAGCCGCGGTCGGGGTCTCCAAGGGGATGCCCGACCGGGCCGTGACCATCGCGCTGGCGACCGCCATGCAGGAGTCGGCCCTGCGCAACCTCGACCACGGCGACCGCGATTCGCTGGGCCTGTTCCAGCAGCGGCCCTCACAGGGCTGGGGCACGCCGGAGCAGATCATGGACCCCGTGTACTCGGCCGGGATCTTCTACGACCGGCTGGCCGAGATCAAGGGGTACTCGCGGCTGCCGCTGACGGTGGCGGCGCAGAAGGTGCAGCTGAGCGGTTTCCCGCAGGCCTACGCGAAGCACGAGCCGGACGCCACCGTGCTGACCGCGGCCTTCACCGGCGGCGGCCACCTGACCTGTACCGGGCCCGCGCCCGCCCGGTCCGGCGATCCGGCGAAGGTCCGGGCGGAGCTGACCCGGCTGCTCGGCAAGAACCCCCTCTACACATTGCCCGCGACCGCAGGCGATCCGGCGTCCGGGGCGAGCGCCGGTGCGGCCGCCGAGTCCGAGGTGACCCTGGTGGCGAAGCCCGGCGGCGGCGATCGGGCGGCGCGCACCGGCCAGGTGCTCGCGCAGTGGGCGGTGGCCGGCTCCCGCGAGCTGGGGATCACCCGGGTCTCGTACGGCGGCAAGTCCTGGGTCGCGGGCAAGGACGGCGACCGGTGGCGGGAGCGGGGCGCGGCGGGTGCCGGGAACGGCGCCGGGGACCCCGGTGCCGCGGCTCCGGGCCAGGTACGGATCTTCCTGCACGGCTGAGCCCCGACTGGACGGGCGTACGACCCGTCCCCCGTACGGGGGTGACCCGTACGGCGGACACGGGGCTCCCGGCGGGCGTACAACCGCAGGTCGGAGCGCGTTCCGAGCGGTCTGCCCGGAAGCCGATTAAACGATCCGTTACCGATCCTTTACCCACCGGCTCCGCAACTCGCGCCCCCCTCCGAGCAGTTGTCACGGCGTACTCAGCCGCTACCGCTTAGGAGCAACATGTCCCTCCCCCTGACCCGTCGGATCGCCCGTGCCGCGCTGCTCCTCGCAGCCGGGGCAGCGCCCGTGGTCGGTGCGGCCGGCGCGGCCAGCGCCGCGGGCCTGGAGTCCGTGCCGCAGCTGGGCGCGCTCACCGCGCCGGACGCGACGGTCGCCGCCGCGGGCGACACCGCCACCGATGCCTCCACCCTGCCGGCGCCCGCGCCCGCCGACGAGGTGACCGGCGCCGCGGGCAGCCTGCTGGCGGGGCTGCCGCTCGCCGGCGGCGGGCTTCCGGGCGGCCTGCCCGGCGGTCTCCCGGGCGGGCTGCCCGGCCTCGGCTAGCAGCCACCGCCATGAACGCCGAGGGGCCCGGGAGCACGAACTCCCGGGCCCCTCGGGCTGTCCGCGCGTCCATCGGCGCGGGCGCAGGCGCAGACGGTGGACGCAGACGGTGGCGGCTACGGCGCCAGCCGCTTGGCCGCCGCCCCGACGCGCTCGTCCGTGGCCGTGAAGGCCACGCGGACGAAGTGTGCTCCCGCCTCGCCGTAGAAGTCGCCGGGCGCGACCAGGATGCCGAGCTCGGCCAGGTGGGCGACCGTGTCCCAGCAGGGCTCGTCCCGGGTCACCCACAGGTACAGGCTGGCCTCGCTGTGCTCGACGCGGAAGCCGTGCGCCTCCAGGGCCGTGCGCAGCGCCTCGCGGCGGGCCGCGTAGCGCACCCGCTGCTCCTCGACGTGTACGTCGTCGCCCAGGGCCGCCACCGTGGCCGCCTGCACGGGGGCCGCGGTCATCATGCCGCCGTGCTTGCGGATCTGGAGCAGCTCGCCCAGGACTTCGGCGTCACCGGCGATGAAGGCCGCCCGGTAGCCGGCCAGGTTGGACCGCTTGGACAGCGAGTGGACGGCGACGATGCCCTCGTACGAGCCCCCGCAGACCTCGTCGTGCAGGACGGAGACGGGCTCGGCCTCCCAGCCCAGTTCGAGGTAGCACTCGTCGCTGAAGATCAGGATGCCGTGTTCGCGCGCCCAGGCCACGATCCGTGCGAGCTCCTCCTTGGGGAGGACCTTGCCGGTGGGGTTGGACGGGGAGTTGAGCCACAGCAGCTTCACGCGGGCCGGGTCGAGATCGGTGGTCGGGTCGTCGTAGACCACCGGCTCGGCGCCGCACAGCCGCGCGCCGACCTCGTACGTCGGGTACGCGAGGCGGGGGTAGGCCACCTGGTCCCCGGCGCCGAGGCCCAGCTGGGTCGGCAGCCAGGCCACCAGCTCCTTGGAGCCGACCACCGGCAGGACGTTGCGGTGTCCGGCGGTGCTCGCGCCGAGGCGGCCGCGCACCCAGCCGGTGATCGCGTCGCGCAGGGCGGGGGTGCCCCACACCGTGGGATAGCCCGGGGAGTCCGCGGCCTCGATCAGGGCGCGCTGGATCAGCTCCGGCACCGGGTCGACGGGGGTGCCGACGGAGAGGTCGACGATGCCGTCCGGGTGGGCCGCCGCCGTGGCCTTGTACGGCTCCAGCTTGTCCCAGGGGAAGGCGGGAAGACGGTCGGATACTGCGGCCACGGTGGTCTCTGCTCTCTCTGAGTGCTGGTGTGCGCGGGTCGGAAAACACGTCGGTCCCGTGCGGCGGAAGGCCGTACGGGACCGAGGGGCGCGTCTGCCTGAAAGGTCAGTGCTCGCCGTTGATGCCGGCGGGCAGCGCTGCGACGAAGGGGTGGTCGCGCTCGATCAGACCGAGCTTGGAAGCACCACCGGGCGAACCGAGCTCGTCGAAGAACTCGACGTTCGCCTTGTAGTAGTCCTTCCACTCCTCCGGAGTGTCGTCCTCGTAGAAGATGGCCTCGACCGGGCAGACCGGCTCACACGCACCACAGTCGACGCACTCGTCCGGGTGGATGTACAAGGACCGCTGGCCCTCGTAGATGCAGTCGACGGGGCACTCTTCGATGCATGCCTTGTCCTTGACGTCGACACAAGGCTCCGCGATGACGTAGGTCACGCTCTCGTTCCTCCTCATAAGGGCTTTCCATATCGCGCGGGAGCGCGGCGTCGTCGATGCCCGCCTCTAGTATCTCCGTTCCCGGGCACGATCCGAACAGGAGGGGCGGACAGAGCTGTGGAAATCACTGCCGGTGGACGGCTGGAGATCCGGATTACACCCGCTGACGTGGGTAAACGTGTCTCTGTGCGACGGGTGGAGCACGGCTCGGCCGGAGCCCCCTGTTTCACGGACACGGTAGGGGTTCTCACATCCTGGGACTCGGGTGTGGTGACGATCACACGAAAGACCGGCGAGTCCGTCCGCATCGCGGAATCCTCGCTGGTGGCGGGCAAGGTCGTACCGGCCGCCCCGGCCCGGCGCAGGGGTCCCGCGGCCTCCTTCGAGGAGCTCGCGCGGGTCTGCGCACGGGCCTGGGTGCCGCTGGAGAGCGAGCCGCTGGGCGAGTGGACGCTGCGCGCGGCCGGCGGATTCACCCGCCGCGCCAACTCCGTACTGCCGCTCGGCGATCCCGGGACGCCGCTGGACGATGCACTCGCGCGAGTGACCTCCTGGTACGCGCAGCGTGATCTTCCGGCCTACGTCCAGACCGCCACGGGCGCCGCCGGCACGCAGGAGCTGCTGTGCGCGGAGCTGGAGGACCGGGGCTGGGTCCGCGAGGTGTCGGCGGAGGTCCGGGTCGGCGCTCTGGCGGCGGTCGGGGACCTGGACCTGGACGAGTCCGTCGTCGCGGGCGTACGGCTGACCCGCGCTCCGGACGAGGAGTGGCTCTCCCGCTACGGGCGGGTGAAGGACCCCGAGACGGCCCGCCGGGTGCTGACGGCGGGCCCCTCGGTGTGGTTCGCGACGGTGCCCGGCCGGGCGATCGGGCGGCTCGTGGTGGACGGCCGGTGGGCCGGGTTCGGTGCCGTCGAGGTCGACCCGGAGCACCGGCGCCGCGGCCTCGCCTCGGCCGTGATGGCGGCGCTGGCCCGGCGCGCGCTGGAGGAGGGGGCTTCGGCGGCCTGGCTCCAGGTGGAGGCCGACAACACCGGTGCGCGGGCGCTGTACGAGGGGATGGGCTTCGGGACGCACCACTCCTACCACCACTACCGCCGGGTGGCGGCGTGACCTCGCTCTGGCGGGAGCGGTTCGCCGCCGAGGCGCGGGCGGAGCGGCCCGACCTGGCCGTGCTGTGCCTGCTGCTGGCCGCGGAGGGGGACCCGGAGCTCGACGAACGGGCCATGGACTGGGCGCAGATCGAGCTGGACCGGCTGGCGGGGATGCTGCCGTACGGGCTGCGGGGCGCGCGTGCCTGGGCCTCGGCGGTGAGTGAACTGCTGGGCGTGCGGATGGGGTTCCACGGGACGCCGGCCGACTACGACCGGCTCTCGTCCTCGCTCCTGCACGAGGTGCTGCGGCGGCGCCGGGGGCTGCCGATCCTGCTGTCCGTGGTCTGGCTGGAGGTGGCCCGGCGGGCCGGGGCCCCGGTGTACGGGCTGGCCCTGCCGGGGCACTTCGTGGTGGGTTTCGGGGATCCGGAGGAGGGTGTGGTCGTCGACCCCTTCGCCGGGGGCGCCTCGCTCGGCGCGGGGCCGGCGGAGCTGGCGGCGGGGCCGCGGACCCCGGCGCGGACCATGGACATCGTGCTGCGGATCCTGAACAACATCCGGGCGTGGGCCTCGTCGCGGCCCGAGCACTCGGGGGTGGCGCTGTGGGCGCTGGATCTGGCGCTGCTGCTGCCCTCGCATCCTGCGGCGTTGCGGTACGAGCGGGCGAAGCTGCTGGTGGAGCGGGGGGAGTTCGTGGCGGGGGCGGCGGAGATGGAGGCCTACGCGGTGGTGGTGGACGTGATCGATCCGCCGTCGGCGGTGCGGATTCGTGCCGAGGCGATGGCCGCGCGGGCCCTGCTGAACTAGCCCGTCTGATGGCTTGCCGCTGCGCGGGGCGAAGTCCGCGTGGGGCCCTTTGCCGCTGCGCGGGGCGAAGTTCCCCGACCCGCCCTTCCACCGTTCCCAGGGCCGGCCCTGACCCGGTCCTCAAACGCCGGACGGGCTGAAAAGACCTGGGGCTCCGCCCCAGACCCCGGTCCTCGAACGCCGGACGGCTGAAACCACCGGAGCCCCTCCCCCGTGTTCGGGGAAGGGGCTCCTGGGCGTGTGGGGTCAGCTCGGGTTGGTGGCGATGACCGCGGTGCGCTCGGCGGTGGTCTTGCCGCGCAGGGCCTTGCCCAGGACTCCGGCGACGTCCTGCGGGGTGACGGCGGTCTTCTCGCCGGTGCCGCGCATGATGAGGACTCCGTCGAAGGTGTTCCCGTAGGCCGTCTTGAGGGCTTCCAGGTCGTACTTCTCGACGAGGTGGCCGTCCACCGCCTGCATGCTCAGGATCTTCGGCAGGGACTTGGCGCCGAGGGGGATGGACTTGCCGCCCGCCTTGACGAGGACCGGTGCCGACATCGCGGGCTGGGCGAACTCCTTCATCGCCCGGTCCAGTTCGGCCTGGTCGACGACCGGGTCCTTGGTGGCGACCGGGAGGTCGACCGGGGTGGCCTTGCCGCCGGCGACCATGTCGTGGAAGGCCTTGGTGACCATGCCGACGGAGGCGTCCACATCGAGCGTGGAACCGGGCTTGCCGGGGACGGCGAGGGCCTTGCCGGTGTCGAAGGTGATGGTGCCCTCGGTGACGGAGCCGGCGGTGCCGGCGAGCTCCTGGAGGGCGACCCGCAGCTTCTCCTCGTCGGTGGGCAGGACGGCCTCAGCCTTGCGCTCGCTGCCGAACAGGGAGCCGATGACCGTGACGGGGTTGTAATCGCTGCCCGCCGCGTTGCGGACGGTGGTCTGACTGTCCAGGCTCAGGCCGGCCTTCTCCGGCTTCAGCTCGGCCGGCTTGCCGCCGATGGTGAACCGGAGCGGGGTGGTGGCGCGGTTGCCGAAGGACCTCTGGAGCTTGGCGACGGCCTCGTCGCGGCTGCCGCTGATGTCGGTGCCCATGACCGTGGTGCCCTTGGGCACGTCGGAGTGGTTGAGCAGCAGACCGGCTCCGTAGGCCACGCCGAACAGCGTGAAGAGGGCTCCGCCGAGCAGGACCAGCTTGTTGCGGCCCTTCTTGGCGGGCCTCGCCGGGGCCGGCGCGGGGGCCTTGGCCTTGTTCGCGGGCGCCGGGGCGGGCGCGGGCTGCGGGTGCCGGGCCGGGTCCAGCTCGGGTCCGGGCCAGCTCGGCTCCGGTACGGAGCCCAGTGCGGGCCCGCCGGTCGGCCCGTCCGGGCCGCGGCCGGTGCCGGGTCCCGGGCCGGGCCAGGCCGGAGCGGGCGGGGCGGGGGCGCCCATGGCCTGGGTGACGGGGCCGGAGCCGGGACCGTAGGCGGCTCCGGGGCCGGGCTGCGGCACGGGACGCCCGGCGGGACCGGGGCCCTGCGCGGGGCCCGCGGGGCCACCCGGACGGGGACCGCCGGGTCCGGCGGGGGGTGCGGGGTAGCCGGCGCCCTGCCCGGCGCCGACGCCGGGGCCGCCGGGGCCGGGGCCCATGGGCGCGCCGGGGTGCTGCCCGGCCGGGCCCTGGGCGAAGCCCTGCTGCGCGGGCCCGTCGAAGCGCGGGCCGCCGGCCTGAGCCGGGGCGGGTCCCGGACCACCGGGGCGGGAGCCCATCGGTGCACCGGGGCCGGGGCCCATCGGCGCGCCCGGGCCGGGGCCCATCGGCGCGCCGGGGCGCGGCCCGGCCGGGCCCTGGGCGAAGTCCTGCTGCGCGGGCCCGTCGAAGCGGGGGCCGCCGGCCTGAGCCGGAGCCGGGCCGCCGGGCCGGCCGGGGCCCGGGGCCGGAGCGGGTGTCGGGGCGGGTGCGGTGCCCGTCTTGCGCGGTGCGAACCAGTTGCTGCCCGTCTCCTCGCCGGGACCCGGCTCGGGCGCGGCCGGCGGGGCGGGGGCGGGCTCGGGCTCCGGCTCGGTTTCGGGCATGGTCTGGCGTACGACCACGGGCGGAATCGGCCGCGAACCCGGGATGTTGATCCGGATCCGGGTCGTCAGCTGGGTCTCCGTCTTCGGCCCGTCGGAATCGGGTGTGGACGGCTTCGCGGGCGGTGCGGTCACTGAACTCTCCTCCGGGGTGGTCGCCGCGCCCGGACCGGGGGGCACTGTCGTGGACGGATACTGGCCTGATCCATACGGCGGCGTACCCGAGGGGTAGGCGGCTCCGCCGCGCCCGTTGGGCCCGGAGGACGGACTGTCAGTTTCACGGCTCAAGGCAGGTTCTCCCGATCGGCTCCGCCGCCCGTCATAGCGTGCGCGGGCAGCTCGGCGGCCGGTCCACCATACTGGCCGCCGCCCGCGCGCACCCGACCGCCGGGAACGAAGGGTTCCCCTTGATCTTCCGCGCGCCCCTGGCGCACACCCTCTGAGCAGCTGTCGGGGGGTTTGGGAGCACCGGCCGAGGCGCTCGTCAAGGCGTCGCGCGCGGCCGACGCCGCGTCACTTGGCGTTCCCGGCGGCCGAAACCGGCCGGTTCCCCGGCAAGCCCATCGTGGCGCACATCACAGCGAGCACCACTCCGCCCAAAAGGTAGGCGTACATGCCGATTCCGGACGAACCGAGCAGGAAGTCCCCCTCCGGACGCGGCACACCGAGGATCACGTAGGCGAGGAACCAGCCCGCGGTGGCCGCTCCCACCCCGATGCCGGTGCCCAGCGCGATCCGGGCGCCGAGGAACAGGCCGAAGAGCGCGAGGAGCGCGAGGAGCAGTCCGCCCGGGAACCACAGGTCGATGACGAGCCAGCCGGCCACGCCGGTCAGCGCCCCCGCCGCCAACAGGCCCAGCAGGGCGGCGATCCGCCCGCCGTTCCACGCGCCGGTCATGCCCGCACCCCCGCGAAGAGGTCGCGCTCGCGCTCGCCCGCGGGGACGCCCGGGCGGCCGGCGGCCAGTTCGTAGTACTCGTGGGTGAACAGCGGCTGCGCCAGGTCGTTGGAGAGCGCGAAGAAGGGCCCGTCCACCGCGATCTGGGTGGCGTGGGCGCGCATCGCGGCGGTCTTGGCGGCCACGAACGCCTGCTCCGCGGCCTCGTCCCCGCCGATCTCGGCGGTGATCCGCTCGTCGGCCACCACGCCCGGCACGTCGTCCGGTGCGGCCGGCGCCGGGAAGGGCACCTCGCTCCCGGCCTCGCGCAGCCGGGCGAAGCCCTCCTCGACGACCGTGCGCGGGACGCGGTTCCAGTAGAACTTCTCGATGGCGTGCGGTGCGCCGAGGTCACGGCGGTAGGTGGGCTCCGCGGCCAGTTCGGCGGCGCGGGTGGCGACGCGGTGGGCCTGGATGTGGTCGGGGTGGCCGTAGCCGCCGTTGGGGTCGTAGGTGACGAGGACCTGGGGGCGCAGTTCGCGGATCACCTCTACGAGGTACCCCGCGGCCTCGTCCACGTCGGCGGACCAGAAGGCGCCGGGCCGGCGGTTCTGTTCGGCGCCCATCATCCCGGAGTCGCGGAAGCGGCCGGGGCCGCCGAGGAAGCGGTGGTCGGACACGCCCAGTTCCTTCATGGCCTCGGCGAGCTCGCCGACGCGGTGGGCGCCGAGGGTGTCGTCGCGGTCGGCCGTCAGGTGGGCGAGGTCGGGCGGGATGACCTCACCCTCCTCGCCGAGCGTGCAGGTCACCAATGCGACGTGGACGCCCTCGGCCGCGTACTTGGCCATGGTGACGCCGTTGTTGATCGACTCGTCGTCCGGGTGCGCGTGCACGAGCAGGAGCCGACGGGCGGGAAGACCGTTCATGGGGTCACCCTACGAGAAACGGCGGCCCCGCCCCCGGAACCGGAACTCCGCTAGAACTTGAGGCCGCTGATCATGCTCGCCACGTTGGAGGTCAGCTGGGAGAGCGTCGGAGCCACGGTCGAGCTCGCCAGGTAGAAGCCGAGCAGTACACAGACCACTGCGTGACCCGCCTTCAGGCCCGAACGGCGGACCAGCAGGAAGACGACGACTGCCAGCAGCACCACGGCCGAGATCGATAGTGCCACGGCTGTTTCACCTCCACGTCGAGCGGACATCGGGTTCGCGTACTCGCAACTCGGTGCTCGGCAGAGTCATACCCACCGTGCGCTACGGATCATAACTATCCGTACCACCTCATCGATCGATTCCGGCAGCACGAGGGGCGCACGCCGCGCACGTCCGGGGTCACAGGAGTGCCGGCCGGGGAAGCTGTACGCCTCCCCGGCCGGCTGTCGGCACCCGCACGGCCGCACGGACCCAGGCTGCCCGGCCCAGATCTCGGGACAGAAACGGTCAAGTTGCCTACGTGTAAACCGAGTTGCGGGGAAACCGGGTGCGGTTCGCAGCTGTGGCGAGAAATGAGCGGTGCAGGGGGCCCGGAGCTCACTCCTTGGTCGGCGGCTGCGACCGCGGTCCCGGCGGAAGGGCGGCCCGCTCGGATGCGAAATGGCAGGCCGAGGGGTGGGCCGTCGGGCCGCCCGGGAGGAAGGCCGGGATCTCCAGGAGCGGGACCTCCGAGGCGCAGCGCTCCTGGGCCTTCCAGCAGCGGGTGCGGAAGCGGCAGCCCGAGGGCGGGTTGGCCGGGGAGGGGACGTCGCCGGAGAGGATGATCCGCTCGCGACCCGCACGGGCCTGCGGATCGGGGACCGGGACGGCGGAGAGCAGCGCCTGGGTGTAGGGGTGGGTGGGGTGGTCGTAGATCTGGGTGTCGGTGCCGATCTCGACGATCCGGCCCAGGTACATGACGCCGACCCGGTCGGAGATGTGCCGGACGATCGAGAGGTCGTGCGCGATGAACACGTAGGAGAGGTTGAACTCGTCCTGGAGGCGCTCCAGGAGGTTGACCACCTGGGCCTGGACGGAGACGTCGAGGGCGGAGACGGGCTCGTCGGCGACGATGATCTCGGGCTGGAGGGCGAGGCCGCGGGCGATGCCGATGCGCTGGCGCTGGCCGCCGGAGAACTGGTGCGGGTACCGGTTGATGTACTCCGGGTTGAGGCCGACCACGTCCAGGAGCTCCTGGACCTTGCGGCGGCGGTCGCCCTTGGGGGCGACCTCGGGGTGGATCTCGTAGGGCTCGCCGATGATGTCGCCGACCGTCATGCGCGGGTTCAGCGAGGTGTACGGGTCCTGGAACACCATCTGGATGTTGCGGCGGACGGCCTTGAGGGCCTTGGCGGAGAGCTTGGCGAGGTCCTCGCCCTTGTACGTGATCGAGCCCGCCGTCGGGCGTTCCAGATTGACCAGCATCTTGGCGACGGTGGACTTGCCGCAGCCGGACTCCCCGACGATGCCGAGGGTTTCTCCGGCCCGCAGGTCGAAGGAGACCCCGTCGACGGCCTTGACGGCGCCGACGTGCTTCTTGAAGAGGATGCCCTGGGTCAGCGGGTAGTGCTTGACCAGGTCCTCCACCACGAGGATGGACTCAGCCACCGAGGCACTCCTTCCAGAAGAAGCACGCACTGGCGCGGTCCGGTCCGACCTCGGCCAGCGGGGGTACGTCGGTGCGGCAGACGGCCCGGGCCATCGGGCAGCGGGGGTTGAAGGCGCAGCCGGGCGGGATGGCGAGCAGGTTGGGCGGCAGGCCCTTGATGGCGTACAGCTCCTGGCCCTTCTGGTCCAGGCGCGGGATGGAGTCCAGCAGGCCGCGGGTGTACGGGTGGGCGGGGTTCTTGTAGATCTCGTGGACGGGGGCCGCCTCGACGATCCGGCCGGCGTACATGACCGCGATCTTGTCGGCGACGTCGGCGACCACGCCGAGGTCGTGGGTGATCAGGATCAGACCCATGTTGAGCTCGCGCTGGAGCTCCGCGAGCAGGTCCATGACCTGGGCCTGGACGGTGACGTCCAGGGCCGTGGTCGGCTCGTCCGCGATGATGAGCGAGGGTTCCAGGGCCATCGCCATGGCGATCATGATGCGCTGGCGCATGCCGCCGGAGAACTGGTGCGGGTAGTCCCCCACCCGCTCCCGCGCCGCCGGGATCTTGACCCGGTCCATCAGCTCGACGGCCTTGTTCCGCGCGTCCTTGCGGGACATCCCGCGGTGGACCTCGTACATCTCGCCGAGCTGCGCGCCGACGCTCAGGACCGGGTTGAGGGAGGACAGGGCATCCTGGAAGATCATGGCCATCTCGGCGCCGCGGATCTTCCTGCGCTCCTCCTCCTTCATCTTCAGCAGGTCTCTTCCCTTGAAGAGGATCTCGCCGCCCGCGATGCGGCCCGGCGGCATGTCGAGGATGCCCATGACGGCCTGGGCGGTGACCGACTTGCCGGAGCCGGACTCGCCGAGCACGGCGAGGGTCTCGCCTTCGGCCACGGAGTAGTTGACCCCGTTGACGGCCTTGGCGACTCCGTCCCGCGTCTTGAATTCCACGTGCAGATCGCGCACTTCGAGCAGCATGTGCGGGGCTCCTCAGCGCAGCTTGGGGTCGAGGGCGTCGCGCACCGCGTCGCCGAGCATGATGAACGCGAGCACGGTGATGCTGAGCGCGCCCGCCGGGTAGAGCAGCATGTGCGGGGCGTTGCGGATCTGGGAGGCGGCGTTGGAGATGTCGATGCCCCAGGAGACGGTGGGCGGGCGCAGGCCCACGCCGAGGAAGGACAGGGTGGCTTCCAGCGCGATGTAGGTGCCGAGCGCGATGGTGGCGACGACGATGACGGGGGCGATGGCGTTGGGCGCCACGTGCCGCAGCAGCATCCGGCCGTTGCCGGCGCCGAGCGCCCGCGCGGCCTGGACGTAGTCGTTCTGTTTGGCGGTGATGACCGAGCCGCGGGCGATGCGGGCCAGTTGGGGCCAGCCGAGCAGCACGATGAAGCCGACGACGGGCCAGACGGTGGTGCTGGTGACCACGGACAGGAAGACCAGGCCGCCGAGGACCACGGGGATGCCGAAGAAGATGTCGGCGACCCGGGAGAGCAGCGAGTCGCCCCAGCCGCCGAAGAACCCGGCGAGCCCGCCGAGCGCGGAGCCGAGCAGGGCCGCGCCGAGCGTGGCGCAGATGCCCACGGTGATGGAGGCGCGGGCCCCGTAGACGGTACGGGTGTACACGTCGCAGCCCTGGGTGTCGTAGCCGAAGGGGTGGCCCGGGGAGGAGCCCTGCTGCGATTTGGACAGGTCGCACTGGAGCGGGTCGCCGCTCGCGATGAGCTGGGGCCAGATGGAGATGACCACGAGGAAGAGGATCAGCAGGGTGGAGACGATGAAGACGGGGTTGCGGCGCAGTTGGTGCCAGGCGTCGGACCACAGGGAGCGGGCCTTCTCCTGGGGGCCCGTGGGGGCTCCCCCGAGCTCCTTCTCCAGTGACTCCCCCTCTTCCAGGGCGAGATCCATGGCGCCCCCCTGGCCGGTGGGGGCGATGGACTCGTGGGGGCCGGGTCCCAGCGGATCGTAGGCGGCGCGCTCGGGATCGGGCTCAGGCATAACGGATCCTCGGGTCCAGGACCGCGTAGAGCAGGTCGACGAGCAGGTTCGCCAGCAGGAAGACGATCACGAGGATGGTCACGAAGCCGACCACCGTCGGGGAGTTGTTGCGCAGGATGCCCTGGTAGAGCTGGTAGCCGACGCCGTGGATGTTGAAGATCCGCTCGGTGACGATGGCGCCGCCCATCAGGGCGCCGATGTCGGTGCCGATGAAGGTGACCACGGGGATCAGCGAATTGCGCAGCAGGTGGCGGGTGATGACCCGGCGCCGGGGAAGGCCCTTGGCCACGGCGGTGCGGACGTAGTCGGCCTTGACGTTCTCGGCGATGGAGGTCCGGGTGAGCCGGGTGACGTAGGCGAGGGAGACCAGGGCGAGCACGATGCCGGGCAGGATCAGCTCGCTGAAGGGGGCGTCCGGGGAGACGGTGGGCCGGACCCAGCCCCATTTGACGCCGAAGAGGTACTGGAGCAGGTAGCCCGTCACGAAGGTGGGCACGGAGATGACGACGAGGGTGAGCACCAGCACGCTGGTGTCGATGGACCTGCCGCGCTTCAGTCCGCTGATCACGCCGAGGGTGATGCCGACGACGATCTCGATGGCGATCGCGACGATGGTCAGGCGCAGGGTCACCGGGAAGGCCGAGGCCATGAGTTCGGTGACCTTCTGGCCGTTGAAGGCGGTGCCGAAGTCGCCCTGGAAGATCTGGCCCATGTAGTGCAGGTACTGCTTCCACAGGGGCTGGTCGAGGTAGAGGTCCTTGCGGATGCGTGCGGCGGTGGCGGGGTCGGGGGCCTTGTCGCCGAAGAGGGCTGCGACCGGGTCACCGAGCGCGTACACCATGAAGAAGATCAGGAACGTGCTGCCGATGAACACGGGGATCATCTGGAGCAGTCGCCGGATCACATAACGTCCCATGGACTGCTCCAGGTTCGATCCGAAGGCGGGTCAGCTGACCTTGATCTGGTCGTACACCGGGACGCTGAACTGGTTGAGCTTCACGTCCGAGACGCGCTCCCCGTAGCCCGCGCTGCCGTTCTGGTACCAGAGCGGGATCGACGGCATCTGCTCGGCGAGGATCTTCTCCGACTCCTGGAACGTGGCCGTCGCCTTGGTGGCGTCGCTCTCGCGGTTGGCCTCGTCGATGAGCTTGTCGAACTCCGGGTTGCTGAACTTGCCGTAGTTCGAGGAGGCGCCCGTGTAGTAGAGCGGCTCCAGGAAGTTCTGGATCAGCGGGTAGTCGGCCTGCCAGCCGGAGCGGAACGGGCCGGTCAGCTTGAAGCTGCTCTGCTGGTTCCTGAAGTCGGCGAAGGTGCCGATAGGGTTGACGGTGCAGACCGGGCCCTCGCCCAGTGTGTTGTTGATGCTGTTGCAGACGGCGTCCATCCACTCGCGGTGCGAGCCGGTGTCCACGTTGGAGGTCAGCGAGACCTTGCCGCCGGGCAGGCCGCCGGCCTCCTGGATGAGCTTCTTGGCCTCGGTGGGGTTGAAGGAGCAGGCCTCGCCGCAGGCGGTGGCGGAGAAGCCGCCCTTGTCGCCGAGGGCCGGTGAGGTCCAGTCCTTGGCCGGGGTGCGGGTCTCGTGGAAGATCTGCTTGGTGATCTCGTCGCGGTTGATCGCCATGGAGATGCCGCGGCGGACCTTCTCCATGCCCTCCTTGCTCCACTGCGGGTCGTACAGCGGGAAGGTGAGGGTCTGGATGATGAGGGCCGGCTGGTTGATGTAGCGGTCGCCGAGGTCGTTCGCGACGTTCTTGAGCTGCTGCGCGGGCACGTCGTCGACCAGGTCGAGGTTGCCGGAGATCAGGTCGGTGTAGGCGGTGTTGTTGTCGGTATAGACCTTCAGGTCCACTCCGCCGTTGACCGCCTTGTCCTCGCCCGCGTAGGCGTCCCACTTGCGCAGCTTCATGCCGGTGCCCTTGGTGTACGAGTCCACCGTGTACGGGCCGTTGCCGACGGGCTTCTTCAGCCAGGCCTCGTGGTCGGTGAAGAAGGCCTTGGGCAGGGGGGAGAACGCCTGGTAGCCGAGGGTCTCGGGCCAGGTGGAGAACTTCTCCTTGAGGGCGACCGTGAAGGTCTTGGGGTCCTTGACGACCAGGCCGGACATGGTCTTGGACTTGGGGTCGCCCTTCTCGGGGTGGACGTCCGCGTACCCGACGATGTCGGAGAAGAAGGGCGAGTTGTTCTGCTTCTTGGTGACGTCCGCGCCGTAGTTCCAGGCGTCCACGAAGGACTGCGCGGTGACCGGCTCGTCGTTGCTGAACTTCCAGCCGTCCTTCAGCGTGATCGTGAAGTTCTGGCTGTCGGTGGTCTCGATCTTCTCGGCGAGGAAGTTCTTCGCCTCACCGGTCTCGGGGTCGTACCGCTTGAGCCCCCGGAAGATCATGTCGAGGACCTTGCCGCCCTGGACCTCGTTGGTGTTGGCGGGCTCCAACGGGTTCTGCGGGTCACCCCACGAGGAGCTGACGATGCCGTCCGCGCCGCCTCCGCCGCTGTCGCTTCCGCCGCCGCCGCAGGCGGTCGCCGCGAGGGCGACGGCCGCCGCACATGCGGCCCACTTGGCGTGGGTGGCTCCGCGCATGGAGTGCCTCCTACTGGATCCCAAGACTCACTTAGGGCCCAATGTCACCCTATGTGGGGTCCCGCACACTCCTCGTTGGACCGATTGCACCCTCGCGCCGCCCGCCTGTCACCCCTGCGAGTGCACAGCGGGGGCTCCCGGCGCGGGGTCACAGCGCCAGCTCCCAGGTGACCACGGCGTAGTGCACCCCCATGCCGTGCGCCTCGTACAGGGCGAGCGCCCCGGTCTCGTTGGCGACGTCCACGCCGAGCCCCACCGTGGAGCGGCCGCGCGCCGCGTGGGCGGCGAAGCCGTGGCGCAGCAGGAAGCCGCCGACGCCCCGGCCGCGCGCCTCCCGACGTACGCCGAGGTGACTGACCCAGCCCATGCTGGTGCGGTCGTCGCGGGTCAGCAGGACGCCTACGTCGCCCAGCTCGGGCAGGCTCGCGATCCACACCAGCGACCAGTCCAGGCCCCGGCCGTCGATGTGGTCCAGCCAGGGTTCGTACGGGCGGTCCACGTGGCCGAAGTGCTCGGCGAAGGTCTCCTCGATCAGGGCGTGCGCGCGCCGGCGCTCCGCCTCGTCGCCGTCGCAGGGGCGAAGGGTGAGCCCCACGGGAGGGGCCGGGGGCAGCTCGGCCCGGTCCACGGCGCGGGTCATCACGTGGTAGCGGCGCACGGTGCGGTAGCCGCGGCCCGGCAGCAGGTCGGCGTCGAGGGTGGGCGCGACGTTGAGCTGGATCCGCAGGAAGGCGTCCGGGGCGCCCGCGGCGAGTTCGCGGGCCCGGACCTCCATCAGTTCCAGCAGCCGGACGGCGGCGGCGCGGTGCCCCGGCAGGACGTAGTGTTCGGAGTCGACGCGCCCCGGGCCCGAGTCGGCCCACACCAGGGCGTAGGCGACCAGCCGGCCGCCCTCGAAGGCGAGCCAGGAGTCCCTCGCGAGGTCGACGTCGGGGTGGTTCAGGTCGGCCTCGACGGCGGCGAGGTCGGTTTCCGGGCGGCCGATCTCGATCAGGTCGACGGCGTTGAGGAGGCCGCAGATGTCCTCGGCGTCCGAGGGCCCGGCGGGCCGCATGGTCAGCAGGTCGCTCATCGGACCACTCTCGGACCGGCGCGGGCGGGCCCGCAACCGGCTTTTCCCGGCGCGTCGGCCGCGCGGGCGGCGCGCGGCCCCGTGCGCGCCCCGCCGCGCACGCGCGGGCGCCCGGTACCGGAGAGATCCGGTACCGGGCGCCGGCGGTGCTTCGTGCGACGCGGGATCAGACGGCCAGGACGGCCTTCTCCTCCGCGAAGTGGCAGGCCGACTCGTGCGCGGCCAGCGACTTGGAGCCCTTGAAGCGCTCCGGGATGGCGAGCAGCGGCTCCTCCACGGAGCACTTCTCCTCGGCCTTCCAGCAGCGGGTGCGGAAGCGGCAGCCCGACGGCGGGTTGGCCGGCGAGGGGACGTCACCGGTGAGGATGATCCGCTCGCGGCCCTCGCGGGCGGCCGGGTCCGGCACCGGCACCGCGGAGAGCAGTGCCTGGGTGTACGGGTGGGTCGGGTGCTCGTAGATCTGCTCGTCGGTGCCGATCTCGGCCATCTTGCCGAGGTACATGACGCCGACGCGGTCCGAGATGTGCCGGACGATCGACAGGTCGTGCGCGATGAAGATGTAGGAGAGGTTGAACTCCTCCTGCAGCTTCTCCATCAGGTTGATGACCTGGGCCTGCACCGACACGTCGAGCGCGGAGACCGGCTCGTCGCAGATGATGATCTCCGGGTTGAGCGCGAGGCCGCGGGCGATGCCGATGCGCTGGCGCTGGCCGCCGGAGAACTGGTGCGGGTACCGGTTGATGTACTCCGGGTTCAGACCGACGACGTCCAGGAGCTCCTGCACCTTGCGGCGCCGGTCGCCCTTGGGGGCCACCTCGGGGTGGATGTCGTAGGTCTCGCCGATGATGTCGCCGACCGTCATGCGCGGGTTCAGCGAGGTGTACGGGTCCTGGAACACCATCTGGATGTTGCGGCGGACGGCCTTCAGGGCGCGGCCGGACAGCTTGGTGATGTCCTGGCCCTTGTAGAAGACCTCGCCCGCGGTGGCGCGTTCCAGGTTCATCAGCAGCTTGGCGACGGTGGACTTGCCACAGCCGGACTCGCCGACGATGCCGAGGGTCTCGCCCTGGTACAGGTCGAAGGAGATCCCGTCGACCGCCTTGACCGCGCCGACCTGCTTCTTGAACAGGATTCCCTGGGTCAGCGGGAAGTGCTTGACCAGGCCGCGGACCTGGAGGATCGGCTCCCGTGCGGGGGCGTTGGTGAGCTCAGCCATGGAGCTGCTCCTTCCAGAAGTGGCAGGCGCTGTGACGGCCGGCCAGCTCGCTGCCGTCCTGCTCGCTGACGGGCTGCAGTGCGGGGATCTCGGACCGGCAGATGTCCTGCGCCGCGGGGCAGCGCGGGCTGAACGAGCAGCCGGTGGGCAGGCGCAGCAGGTTCGGCGGCAGGCCCTTGATCGCGAAGAGCTCCTGGCCCTTCTGGTCCAGGCGCGGGATCGAGTCCAGCAGGCCCCGGGTGTACGGGTGCGCCGGGCGCTTGTAGATCTCGTGGACCGGAGCGGTCTCGACGATCCGGCCGGCGTACATGACCGCGATCTTGTCGGCGACGTCGGCGACCACGCCGAGGTCGTGGGTGATCAGGATCAGACCCATGTTGAGCTCCCGCTGGAGTTCCGCGAGCAGGTCCATGACCTGGGCCTGGACGGTGACGTCCAGGGCCGTGGTCGGCTCGTCCGCGATGATCAGGTCGGGCTCCAGCGCGATCGCCATGGCGATCATGATGCGCTGGCGCATACCGCCGGAGAAGTGGTGCGGGTAGTCGTCGACCCGCTCCTTCGCCGCCGGGATCTTGACCTTCTCCATCAGCTCGATGGCCTTGAGCCGGGCGTCCTTCTTCGACATGCCCTCGTGGACGCGGAACATCTCGCCCAGCTGGTAGCCGACGGTGAGCACCGGGTTCAGGGAGGACAGGGCGTCCTGGAAGATCATGGCGATCTTCCGGCCGCGCAGCTTGCGCCGCTCCTCGAAGCTCATCTTGAGCATGTCCTGGCCGCGGAAGAGGATCTCTCCCTGCGGGATCTTGCCGGGGGGCATGTCGAGGATGCCCATGATGGCCTGGGCCGTCACGGACTTGCCGGAGCCGGACTCGCCGAGCACGGCGAGGGTCTCGCCGGCGCTCACGGAGTAGTTGACGCCGTTGACTGCCTTGGCGACACCGTCGCGGGTGTGGAACTCGACGTGCAGGTCGCGCACTTCGAGGAGCGGCGTCTGCGGGTCCCCGTCACGCGGGGAGGGAAGGCTGGAGGTGTTGTCCATGGTGATCACTTACGCCCTCCTCAGCGCAGCTTGGGGTCGAGGGCGTTGCGGACCGCTTCGCCGAGCATGATGAAGGCGAGGACGGTGATGCTGAGCATGATCGAGGGGTACAGCAGGATGTGCTGGGCCACTCGGATCTGCGCAGACCCTGCGGAGATGTCCACGCCCCACGAGATGGTCGGGGACGCGAGGCCCAGGCCCAGGTAGGACAGGGTGGCCTCCGCCGCGATGTAACCGCCGAGCGCGATCGTGGCGACCACGATCACCGGGGCCATGGCGTTCGGCAGGATGTGCCGGATCAGGATCCGGGAGGTGCCGGCGCCCAGCGCCTTCGCGGCGTGGACGTAGTCGGCCTGCTTCACGGTGATGACCGCGCCGCGCATGACGCGGTTGATCTGTGTCCAGCCGAGGAAGGCCAGGGCGAAGACGACCGTCCACACCGTGCGGTCGGTGAAGGCCTGGAGGACGACCATCGCGCCGAGCAGGAACGGGATGCCGAAGAAGATGTCGGTGACGCGCGACATGATCGCGTCGATGACACCGCCGAAGTAGCCGGCGATCATGCCGGTGATGGCGCCGACCACGGTGACGATCGCGGTCACGGCGATGGCGACGATGACCGAGGCGCGGGTGCCGTAAATGAGGCGCGCGTAGACACTGCGCCCCTGACCGTCCCAGCCGAGCCACTCGGGGGAACCGACCTTGGCCAGCTCCGGCTTGCCGAGGAAGTGGTTGACCAGGTCGCCCTTGGTGGGGTCGATGCTGGTGAACCAGCCCGGGAAGGCGGCGATCAGCAGGAGTACGAAGATCAGCGCCGAGGAGACGACGAAGTAGGGGTTGCGACGCAGGTCGGCCCAGGCGTCACCCCAGAGGCTGCGGGCCTTCTCGGCCTTCACCGGCTCCACCGGGGCGCCGGGCGCCGCGGAGGTCTCGGCCGCCACGATGTCGGTCTTGGTCAGATCAGGCATACCGGATCCTCGGGTCCATGACCGCGTAGAGGAGGTCGACGAGCAGGCTGGCTATCAGGTAGACGACGACCAGGACGGTGACGACACCGACCACCGTCAGTCCCTCGCGGCGGACGACCGATTCGTAGATCAGACCGCCGACGCCCTTGACGTTGAAGATGCCCTCGGTGACGACGGCGCCGCCCATCAGGGCGCCGATGTCGGTACCGAGGAAGGTGACGACGGGGATCATCGAATTGCGCATGAGGTGCACACCGATGACGCGGCGCTTGGGCAGGCCCTTGGCCACGGCGGTGCGCACGTAGTCGGCGCGCAGGTTCTCGGCCATCGAGGTGCGCGTCAGGCGGGCCACGTAGGCGAGCGAGAGCGACCCGAGCACGATCGCCGGTGCGATCAGCTCGCCCCAGGTCTCCTCGGTGCTGACGTTCGGCGCGATCCAGCCGAGCTGGAAGGCGAACACCGACTTGACGATGAAGCCGAGGACGAACACCGGCATCGAGATGATCAGCAGGGTGAGAACCAGGATCAGGTTGTCGACCAGCTTGCCGGCCTTGAGGCCGGCGAGGATCCCGAGGGTCAGGCCCAGGACGATCTCGATGGCGAACGCCAGGAAGGCGAGGCGCAGGGTGACCGGGAAGGCAGCACCGATCACTTCGGTGATCTCACGTCCGCTGCGGATCTGGGATCCGAAGTCGAAGTGGAACAGGATGTTGGTGATGTAGTTGTAGTACTGGTGCCAGATCGGCAGGTCCAAGCCGTGCTCGTGACGCAGGGCGGCCAGTGTTGCCGGGTCCGCACCCTTGTCTCCGAAGAGACCGGCCACGGGGTCGCCGGGCAGGCTGTACACCATCAAAAAGATGAGCAGGGTCGTCCCGAAGAAGACCGGGATCATCTGGAGCAGTCGTCGTGCGACATAGCGCCCCATCATGCCTCCGTAGAAGATGCGGCAGGCGCAGCCGGACGGGCCCTTTCGCCACGCACGCGCGTGACGAATCGTCACTGCGTCGCGAAAGGGCCCCCCGGGCGCTGCATGTAGGCCCGGATGTGGGCCGGCTCCCCGCCGGCCCACATCCGTCGAAAGGAATTACGCGGTAGGACTTACTTCTTGACCTCGACCTGGTCGAGGATCGGGTCGCCGTCCTGGGCGTACTTCACGTTCTGGACCTTCTCGGAGTAGCCCGCGTTGACCTTGTAGTACCAGAGCGGGATGGAAGGCATGTAGTTGACGAGTTCCTTCTCGATGCCCTGGTATGCCTTCACCGCCTCGTCGAGGGACGCGGCGCTGTCGGCCTTGGCGATCTTGGCGTCGAGCTCGGGGTTGGTGAAGCCACCCTGGTTGCCGCCGGCGCCCGTACGGAACAGGTCGCTGATGAAGTTGGCGTTCACCGGGTAGTCGAGGACCCAGCCGGAGCGGTAGATCGACTTGACCTGCTTGGACTTGCGGGCCTGGAGGTCGGCCTGGAAGTCCGGCTTGGCGTCACCGGTGCACTTGACGCCGGTGGCCTGGGTGATGCTGCCGCAGACGGCCTCGACCCATTCCTTGTGACCGCCATCCGAGTTGAACTGGATGAAGATCTCGTTGTTCGGGACACCGCCGCCCGCGGCGATGAGGGCCTTGGCCGCCGCCGGGTCGAACTTGGTGACGTCACCGGCACCGGTCGGCGTGTAGCCGAGGACGCCCTTGGCGACCCAGCCGGTGGCCGGCTCGCGGGTGCCCTGGAGCACGGTCTTGGTGATGGTGTCGCGGTCGATCGCCTTCGACAGACCCTGGATGACCTTCGGGTCGACCTGCTTCGGGGTCTTCCACTGGTCGGCGTAGAACGCGATGGCCAGCGTCTGGACGGCGGAGTACGCCTGGTCCACGGCGCGGTCACCGAGGTCGGCACGGTAGACCGGGAGGTCCTTCGGGCCGATCTGACGCAGGACGTCGACGTTGCCCGACTTCAGGTCCTCGTAGGCGGTCTCGAGGGTGGTGTAGTTCTTGAGGATCACACCACCGTTCTTCGCCTTGTCGGTGCCCTTGTACTCGTCGAAGCGCGTGAGCTCGATCTGCTTCTTGTGCTCCCACGACTTGAACTTGTACGGGCCGTTGCCGACCGGCTTCTCACCGGCGGCCGCGGGGTCCGCGTAGAACGAGGCGGCGAGCGGGGAGAAGACCTCGTAGCCGAGCTTGTACCCGAAGTAGGGCACCGCGCTCGCGAGCTCGATGGTGAAGGTGTTCTCGTCGACGATCTTCAGGCCTTCGAGCGCCTCGGCGGTGGGCTTGGCGCCCTCGGCCTCGGGGTGAAGAGCCTCGAAGCCCTTGATGTCGGCGAACCAGGACGCGTTGCCCTGCTTGTTGTTGATGTTCGCGGCCCAGTTCCACGCCTTGACGTAGGACTCGGCGGTCACCTTGGTGCCGTCGTGGAAGGTCCAGCCCGGCTTCAGCTTGACGGTCCACAGCTTGCTGTCGTCCGTCTTGACCGACTCCGCGTTCACCATGACGAGCTTGCCGTCGGCGTCGTAGTCGACCAGCTGGGAGAACAGACCGGACATCGCGATGGAGCCGTTGGACTCCATCGTGTCGGCCGGGTGCAGGAGCTTCTCCGGCTCGCCCACCTCGATCGAGAAGATGCCGTTCGGGTCAACCTCACCCTTGGCGCCGGCTTCCTTGCCGCCACCGCCGCCACAGGCAGTCGCTGCCAGGGCGACGACAATCGCGCCCGCTACCCACTTGGCGCTCTTGGCACCGCGCATGGGTTTCCTCCTCATGAGTCCACTGTCTGATGTGAAGGACACAGGTGTGCTTCGCCGACACCCCTGACGGCGATAGGACCGGTGTCCCGAGTGTGCTCGTGAGTCGACGCTCCCCACAGCGTGTGACCCATTGACCCGAGCTCAATGGAGCCATCCTCAAGGACTGCTTGACCGTAAACCACACTTAAGTGGTCTCGTTTTCACAACATCGCACTACGGCTAAAACCCGAAATCCGGACAAACGGATAGGAGACAGACATGAACGAAACGGACTGTTAGCTCTTCTTCCGGAGTGTCACGGTCGGTATGCGGACACCGGACCGAAACAATCCGCTTGACAAAAGCGAACAGCCCCTGTCGTCACGGAGACCGTGACGACAGGGGCTGTTCACAAAAGCGCGTACCGGGCAGGACCCAAGTGTGACCTAGGTCCTACGCGACTACTTGCCGGACTTGGCGCGCGAAGCGGTGCGCGAGCGGTCCTTCTGGTCCAGGACGACCTTGCGGATGCGGACGGCCTCGGGGGTCACCTCGACGCACTCGTCGTCGCGGCAGAACTCCAGGGACTGCTCCAGGGAGAGCCTGCGCGGGGGCACCACGTTCTCGGTGTTGTCCGCGGAAGCCGCACGCATGTTGGTGAGCTTCTTCTCCTTGGTGATGTTCACGTCCATGTCGTCGGCGCGGGAGTTCTCGCCGACGATCATGCCCTCGTACACCTCGGTGCCGGGCTCGGTGAACAGGACGCCGCGCTCCTGCAGGTTGATCATCGCGAACGGCGTGACCGAACCGGAGCGGTCGGCGACCAGCGAACCGTTGTTACGGGTCACCAGCGGGCCGAACCACGGCTCGAGGCCCTCGTGGATCGAGTGGGCGATGCCGGTGCCGCGCGTACCGGTCAGGAACTCGGTACGGAAGCCGATGAGGCCGCGGGAGGGAACCACGAACTCCATGCGGACCCAGCCGGAGCCGTGGTTCGACATGTTGTCCATGCGGCCCTTGCGGACGCCCATGAGCTGCGTGACCGCGCCCATGTGCTCCTCGGGGACGTCGACCGTCATGCGCTCGACCGGCTCGTGCACCTTGCCGTCGATCACCTGGGTGACCACCTGCGGCTTGCCGATGGTCAGCTCGAAGCCCTCGCGGCGCATCTGCTCGACCAGGATGGCGAGCGCGAGCTCACCACGGCCCTGGACCTCCCAGGCGTCGGGACGCTCGGTGTCGAGGACGCGGAGCGAGACGTTACCGACCAGCTCGCGGTCCAGACGGTCCTTGACCTGGCGGGCGGTGACCTTACGGTCCTTGACCGCGGACTTGGCGTCCGCGCCCTTGCCGCTGCCGCCGCGGCCGACCATCGGGGAGGTGTTCGTACCGATGGTCATCGAGATCGCCGGCTCGTCGACCGAGATCAGCGGGAGCGCGATCGGGTTCTCCGGGTCGGCCAGGGTCTCGCCGATCATGATGTCGGGGAAACCGGCGACCGCGCAGATGTCACCCGGGCCCGCCACCTCGGCCGGCTTGCGGGTGAGCGCCTCGGTCATCATCAGCTCGGTGATGCGGACGTTGGAGATGGTGCCGTCACGCTTGATCCACGCGACGGTCTGGCCCTTGCGGAGCTCGCCCTGCTCGACGCGCACCAGCGCGATGCGGCCGAGGAAGTTGTCCGCGTCCAGGTTGGTGACGTGGGCCTGGAGGGGGGCCTCCTCGTCGTACACCGGGGCCGGGACGTGCGCCAGGATGGTGGAGAAGAAGGGCTCCAGGCTGTCGCTGTCCGCGGGGACGGTGCCGTCCTCCGGCTTGGTCAGCGAGGCCACGCCGTCACGGCCACAGGCGTAGACGATCGGGAACTCGATCTGGTCCTCGTCGGCGTCCAGGTCGAGGAAGAGGTCGTACGTCTCGTTGACGACCTCGTCGATCCGGGAGTCCGGGCGGTCCGTCTTGTTGATACAGAGGATGACCGGCATCTTCGCCTGCAGGGCCTTGCGCAGGACGAAGCGGGTCTGGGGCAGGGGACCCTCGGAGGCGTCCACCAGCAGGACGACGGCGTCCACCATCGACAGACCGCGCTCGACCTCACCACCGAAGTCGGCGTGGCCGGGGGTGTCGATGATGTTGATCGTGATCGGGGCCGACCCGTCCTTCGGGTGGTACTTCACCGCCGTGTTCTTGGCGAGGATCGTGATGCCCTTCTCACGCTCCAGGTCGTTCGAGTCCATCATGCGGTCGTCGAGGTGCTGGTGGGCGGCGAAGGCACCGGCCTGCTTGAGCATGGCATCGACGATGGTCGTCTTGCCATGGTCGACGTGGGCGACGATGGCGACGTTACGGATGTCGTGGCGCGTGGGCACTTCGGCGCTTCTCCCGGGATCGTGGATGGCGACGCGTACGGTCCGGCACGCGCGCCTCGACCGGGCGGAAAACCTGCCACGGCCTTACCCCATCGTACGTCGGCTGGCGGGAACCGCCTGCCGGGGGGTCTGTCAAGAGGCCGGACGACTGAGCGGGGACGGGTCCTGGGTGGGGGGACTCGACCGTGGATGAAGCCTGTAAACACGCGGGTCAATGGGTGTGTACGACCCTGCCCGCCGGTGATCCGGCGGGCAAGGGACTTGAGTCACATCTGAGCTTGAGACCTTCGAATCAACCCCGGATGCACCCCTTCGTCATCACTTCTTCTTCTCGTTCTTCTTCCCCGCGGCCGCCTTCTTCCAGCCGATGTCCTGGTAGCGCGGGGCTCCGAGGCCGAAGGCGCCCGCGTTGGTCAGGCCGGGCTTCACGGCGACCAGCTCGGGTCGCTGGTAGAGCGGGATGGAGCCGGCCGTGGCCCAGATCCGGGCGTCCGCCTTGCGCATCAGCTCGCGCGAGGCCGCCTCGTCCAGCTCGCCGAGCGCCTGGTCGAAGAGCTGGTCGATGTGGTCGGTGCCGACCCGGGTGTAGTTCTGTTCGACCAGCAGCGAGCCGTCGGCGGCCGGCTCCGGCTTGGCGAAGATGGGCCGGGCGTCGGTGGCCGGGTAGGCGGTCGCGGGCCACGAGTAGAGCGCCAGGTCGTACTGGCCCGAGGCGATGTGGTCCTTGAAGAAGCTCTCGTCGGGCACCTTGACCAGCTCGGTCTGCACGCCGACCTTCCGGAGCATCTGCGAGATCCGCTCGCCCACCGTGCGCAGCGCCTCCGAGCCGGGGCCGGCCGGCAAGACGAAGCGCAGGGCGAGCGGCTTGCCGTCCTTGGCGAGCATGCTGCCGGAGGTGCGTACGGCCTGCTTGGCGGGGGCCGGGGCGGTGCTCGCCCCGTCCTGGGCCGCCGGTTCGGCGGCGGCTTCGGCGTCCAGGTCCGGGCTGCGCTTGCCGTCGTCCACGGCGTCGGCCCGGGCCTCGGACTGCGCTTCGGCCTGGGTGCGCAGGTGCTGCTCCTGGAGGGCCGCGAACGGGGCCGGGGCGAGCACCGGGGAGGGGGCGTCCTGCCCGCCCTGCCCGCTCTCGGCGAAGGCATCGGCGTCGACGATCTCCCCGTCCTGAGCGGGCTGCCCGTCTCCGTTGCGCCCGTCGTCCTGGCCGACGATGTAGAGGCCGTCGTTCCCGGTGCCCGGACCCGCGGCCGGGACCGCCGGGGTCTTGGAGTCGTCCGTCTCCTTGGCGGCCTCCGAGCCCGCCTTGGCGCCCGCCGGGGCGGTGAGCTTGCCGCCCCGGCGCCAGCCGGCGTCCGCGAGCAGGGCCTGCGAGGCCTGGGTGTCCTGGCCGCCCAGGGCCTCGCTGTTGTCGGCGTACGACTGCTGCCCGGCGAGCGCGAGGTGGCTGCCGACCGGCTTCGCGGGCAGGCCCAGCGGCTTCAGGACGATGTCGGCGAGCGCCTGGCGGTCCAGGGCGCGGGCCACGGCGCGGCGCACCCGCTCGTCGGCGAGCGGGCCGCTCGCGCCGTTCATGGCGAGCTGGGTGTAGGCGGGCTCCAGGGACTTGCGGACGGTGAAGCCGCGCAGGGCGCTCTGCTCCTCGGCGTACCGCTTCACCGCCTCCGCGTGCTTCTGGCGGGTGGCCTGGGCTTCCTGGGCCTTGTCCTCGTCCGGTCCGAAGGCGAGCGCCCACGACAGGGTGGCCTGCGCGGGCGTCACCGAGGCGGCGGGGCCGTGGGCCCCCGCGCCTCCGGCGCCCTTGTCGGTCTTGGCCGCCGCGCGGCGGGCCAGGGCGATCCGGTCGGCCCCGGTGCGGTCGATCTCCGCCAGGTCGAGCTTGCCGGCGGCCAGCGCGGCCGGGCGTTCGGAGCGGGGCACCGCGGTGAGGACCAGGGTGTCGAGCTTGGCGGGGCTGCCCCACCAGCGCGGGTTGCGGGTCAGCGAGGCCGTACCGGTCTTCTTGTCGATGGCGCCCAGACCGAAGGGGCCCGCGGTGACCTTCAGGGCGCCCCGGGCCCCCTCGTTGAAGCTCTCCGGGGTGCCGGTGACCTGCTTGGGGTAAAGGGGGCTGAAGAGGGAGCGCCAGTCGGCGTACGGCCTGACGAAGGTGACCTTGACCTCCAGGTCCGTCTTGCCGCGCTCGATCTTCTCGATCCGGTCGTAGCCGGCGTTGCGCGCCGTCCAGTACGCGGAGTCCTTGCCGTTCAGGGCCCGCCACTGGGCGACGAAGTCGGCGGCGCCGATCTCGCGGCCGTCGCTCCAGACCGCCTGCTGGTTGAGCTTGTACAGGACGACCTGCTTGGGCTCCCGCTCTACGACCTCGGCCTTCTCCAGGTAGTCGGGGTTGGCCACCGGCCGCCCCTTGCCGTCCAGCACGAACAGCTGGGGCAGCACCGCCCCGGCGATCCGGTTGGTGGTGGCGTCCGCATCGGCCTGGAAGGCGTTGAGGGTGCCCGGCATGGAGTCGACGGCCCACCGCACCACCCCGCCGTCGGCGACCTTGTCGCGGGTGGCGGCCGCGATGTCCTGCCCGGCGGCGGCCGGGCCGCCCTCGTCTTCACCCGCGCCGCAGCCCGCGAGCAGCGGCAGTGCAAGAACTCCCGAGGTCAGGAGCGCCAAGGACCTGCGCCTTCTCTGGGACATGGGTGGTACCTCCGGGACGGGGCGTGGGGGGCCGTGAAAGCGGATGTTTCGATCACGTTCGGCGGTATATGGAGCTGATCACACTGGGTGCCGAAACCCACTGAAATCGACACCCCGCCACAGCCACCGCAGCCGACCCCCGCCACGCCGCGAACCCCACCCGTGCGGACCAATCCGGCTTGCTTTCCGGACGGGCGTTCCCCCGTAAGAGGGATGAAAATGGGGGCAGGGAGGGGCGCACAGTTCGCGCCTGCGCGCCCGCAATCGCTGCACGTCCCTTCACAACCGGGGACGGGAGGCGCGACACTCGCAGGCGCACATGAGCGTTGCCACCGCACCCAAGGTGAAGTGAGGGCAAATCATGTCCCTGCAAGACGATTTGACCGCCGTACGGCGCAACCTGAACGAGCTGGTCCGCTCGGTGGAGCAGCTGGAGAGGGATGTCGCGCGGCAGACGCCGGCCGCCTCCCGGCCTCCCGGCGCGGGCGCGATGGTCAGCGTCCCGGACACCCCGTACGACAGTGCGCTGTGGACGGACGCCGACGACGAAGGTCTCGGTGCCCGCGACCGCCGCGCTCCCTGACCCACCCTGACCCACCCTGTCCCGCACACCCCACCACCCCACCGGACCCGGTCACCCGCAGCGACGGCGGCCGGGCCCCCGGGGCACCCCTCATCACTCCACTCGGAGTCCCTCTTGGCCACAGGCACCCAACCACCGGCACAGCGGCCCGGCGGCGTCCACGACGCCTCGCGGGCCGCGATCGCAGCCCGGCACCTGCGCACCGACCGGTGGTGGCTCTCCCCCGCCGGCACCGCGGCCGGGCTGCTCGCCTTCATCGTCTACTCGAGCTGGCGGGCCTTCGCCAACGCCGACTACTACGCGGCGCCGTACGTCTCGCCCTTCTACTCCCCGTGCCTCGCGGAGAACTGCCAGGAGATGCGCGGCGGCCCGAACCTGGACCTCTTCGGCAGCTGGTGGGGCCTGTCCCCCGCGCTGCTGATCCTGGTCTTCCCGCTCGGCTTCCGGCTGACCTGCTACTACTACCGCAAGGCCTACTACCGGGGCTTCTGGGCCTCGCCGCCCGCTTGCGCGGTCGCCGAGCCGCACGCCTCGTACAGCGGGGAGACCCGCTTCCCGCTGATCTTCCAGAACATGCACCGGTACTTCTTCTACGCGGCGGTCCCGGTCGCGGGCATCCTCACGTACGACACCGTGCTGACCTTCCGCGACGAGCACTACGCGTGGGGCCACATGGGTCTGGGAACCGTGCTGTTCCTGCTCAACATCGGGCTGATCTGGGCGTACACGCTGTCCTGCCACTCCTGCCGGCACATCATGGGCGGCCGCCTGAAGCACTTCTCCAAACACCCGGTCCGCTACCGCCTGTGGGGCTGGATCAGCCGCCTCAACACCCGTCACATGCAGCTGGCGTGGGCCTCCCTGATCAGCGTCGCCGCGTGCGACTTCTACGTCTACCTGGTGGCCAGCGGCGCTTTCTCCGACCCGAGGATCTTCTGAGATGGCTCAAGTGGAACGGCAGCAGTGGGACGTGGTCGTGGTCGGCGCGGGCGGCGCCGGGCTGCGGGCCGCGATCGAGGCGCGCGAGCGGGGCGCCCGTACGGCCGTGATCTGCAAATCCCTCTTCGGCAAGGCCCACACCGTGATGGCGGAGGGCGGGATCGCCGCCTCCATGGGCAACGTCAACGAGGGCGACAACTGGCAGGTGCACTTCCGCGACACCATGCGCGGCGGCAAGTTCCTGAACCAGTGGCGGATGGCGGAGCTGCACGCCAAGGAGGCCCCGGACCGGGTCTGGGAGCTGGAGACCTGGGGCGCGCTCTTCGACCGCACGCCCGACGGGAAGATCTCGCAGCGCAACTTCGGCGGGCACGAGTACCCCCGGCTCGCGCACGTCGGCGACCGGACCGGGCTGGAGCTGATCCGCACCCTCCAGCAGAAGATCGTCCAGCTCCAGCAGGAGGACTTCAAGGAGTACGGGGACTACGAGGCCCGGCTCAAGGTCTTCCAGGAGTGCACGGTCACGAGGATCCTGAAAGACGGGGAGCGGGTCTCCGGGACCTTCTGCTACGAGCGCGAGACCGGGCGGTTCTTCGTCCTGGAAGCCCCGGCGGTGGTGCTGGCCACGGGCGGGATCGGGAAGTCCTTCAAGACCACCTCCAACTCGTGGGAGTACACCGGCGACGGCCACGCGCTGGCGCTGCTCGCCGGGGCCCCGCTGCTGAACATGGAGTTCGTGCAGTTCCACCCGACCGGCATGGTCTGGCCGCCCTCGGTGAAGGGGATCCTCGTCACCGAGTCGGTGCGCGGCGACGGCGGGGTGCTGCGCAACAGCGAGGGCAAGCGGTTCATGTTCGATTACATCCCGGACGTGTTCAAGGAGAAATACGCGCAGTCCGAGGAGGAGGGCGACCGCTGGTACGAGGACCCGGACCACAACCGGCGCCCGCCCGAGCTGCTCCCCCGCGACGAGGTGGCCCGCGCCATCAACTCCGAGGTCAAGGCGGGGCGCGGATCCCCGCACGGCGGGGTGTTCCTCGACGTGTCCACCCGGATGCCGGCCGAGAGGATCAAGCGGCGGCTCCCGTCGATGTACCACCAGTTCAAGGAGCTGGCGGACGTGGACATCACCGCCGAGGCGATGGAGGTCGGCCCGACCTGCCACTACGTGATGGGCGGCATCGCCGTCGAGTCCGATACGGCCGCCACCCTCGGGGTGCCGGGCCTGTTCGCCGCCGGTGAGGTCGCGGGCGGGATGCACGGCTCGAACCGGCTCGGCGGGAACTCCCTGTCCGACCTGCTGGTCTTCGGCCGGCGGGCCGGGCTGCACGCCGCCGAGTACGCGGCGCGGGACGCCCCGGCCGTCGGCGGGCGGCCCGAGGTGTCCCAGGCGCAGATCGACGCGGCGGCCGCGGAGGCGCTGGCCCCGTTCCATGCCGCCGAGGGCGCGGAGAACCCGTACACCCTCCACCAGGAGCTGCAGACGGCCATGAACGACCTCGTCGGGATCATCCGCCGCGAGGGCGAGATGGCCCAGGCGCTGGAGAAGCTGGCGGCCCTGCGGGTACGGGCCTCCCGGGCCGGGGTCGAGGGGCACCGGCAGTTCAACCCGGGCTGGCACCTGGCCCTGGACCTGCGCAACATGCTGCTGGTCAGCGAGTGCGTGGCCCGCGCGGCCCTCGAGCGCACCGAGAGCCGGGGCGGGCACACCCGCGAGGACTGCCCGGCGATGGAGCGGTCCTGGCGGCCGGTGAACCTGCTGTGCCGGCCCGTGGACCCCGCTCCCTCGGATCCGGCGGCGGACCGGATCGAGCTGACCCGGGTGCGCACCGATCCCATCCGATCCGACCTGCTCGCGCTCTTCGAGAAGGAAGAGCTGGTCAAGTACCTCGCCGAAGAGGAGCTCTACGAGTGAGTACCTACGATGCCGCGTTCCGGATCTGGCGGGGCGACGCGGAGGGTGGTGAGCTGCGCGACTTCACCGTGGAGGTGCACGACGGAGAGGTGATCCTGGACATCGTCCACCGGCTCCAGGCCACCCAGGCCTCCGACCTCGCGGTGCGGTGGAACTGCAAGGCGGGCAAGTGCGGTTCGTGCAGCGCGGAGGTCAACGGGCGGCCTCGGCTGATGTGCATGACGCGCATGTCGACCTTCTCCCGCGAGGAGACGATCACCGTGACCCCGCTGCGGGCCTTCCCGATCGTCCGCGACCTGGTGACGGACGTGTCCTTCAACTACCAGAAGGCGCGCGAGGTGCCCGCCTTCGTGCCGCCGGCCGGGGTGGCGCCGGGCGAGTACCGGATGCAGCAGATCGACGTGGAGCGCTCGCAGGAGTTCAGGAAGTGCATCGAGTGCTTCCTGTGCCAGGACACCTGTCACGTGGTGCGCGACCACGAGGAGAACAAGGGGGCCTTCGCCGGTCCGCGCTTCCTGATGCGGGTGGCGGAGCTGGACATGCACCCGCTGGACGCGGCGGCCGAGGCGGGCCTGGACCGCAAGCGCGCGGCGCAGGAGGAGCACGGGCTCGGTCTCTGCAACATCACCAAGTGCTGCACGGAGGTCTGCCCCGAGGGGATCAAGATCACCGACAACGCCCTGATCCCGCTGAAGGAGCGGGCCGTGGACCGCAAGTACGACCCGCTGGTGTGGCTGGGGAACAAGATCGGGCGCCGTTCCGGCTCGTAGCCGCCCCCAGCTGTTCACTTCGCACGACAGAATGCCCCCTGAGCAACGTTGTTGACGTCACGTCAGGGGGCATTCGCGGTGCGGGTGGGGGATCAGCTGGCGGGCCGGTACCGCCTCGAACAGCGGCTCGGCCAGGGCGGCATGGGCGAGGTGTGGCGGGCGCAGGACACGGCGCTGGAGCGGGCCGTGGCGGTGAAGGTACTGCTGGAGGCGGCCACGAACGACGAGCTGGTCGCCCGCTTCCGGCGCGAGGCCACGATCGGGGCGCGGCTCCAGCACCCCGGCATCACCGTGGTGCACGACGTGGGCCAGGAGGACGGCCGACTCTTCATCGTGATGGAGCTGCTCGCGGGCGAGGACCTGCGCACGGCGCTGATCCGGGCTCCGGGCGGGATGCCGGTGGCGGTCGCACTGGATCTCGCCGCGCAGACCGCCGAGGCGCTGGCCGCCGCGCACGAACGCGAGGTGATCCACCGCGACTTGAAGCCGGCCAATCTCTTCCTGCTGCCCGGGGGCCGGCTGAAGATCTGCGACTTCGGCATCGCGCACTCCTCCGACGCCACGGCCGGCTGGACGGTGACCGGCCGGATCTTCGGCAGCCCGCCGTACATGGCCCCCGAGCAGTGGCGGGGCGAGCGGGTGGACGCCCGGTGCGATCTGTACGCGCTGGGGGGCGTGCTGTACGCGCTGCTGAGCGGGGAGCCGCCCTTCGGTGAGGCCGAGAGCCCGTACGTCCTGATGCGCCGGCACATCGAGGATCCGCCGCTCCCGCTGCGCGTGGCCGGCGCCCCGGTCCCGCCGGAGCTGGAGCGGATGGTGCTGCACCTGCTGGCCAAGGACGCGGCGGACCGGCCGGAGTCGGCGGACGGGGTGGCGAAGGCGCTGCGGGCGTTGCTGCGGGCGGGGGTGGGGTCCGCGGTGGGCTCGGAGGTGTCCGTGGGGCTTGCGGCCTCGGCGGGTACGGCGGGTACGGGCGGTACGGCGGGTACGGGCGGTACGGCGGGTACGGGCGGTACGGCGGGTACGACGGCCCTGGCGGATCCGCCCGGGGGCTCCGGGGCTCCCGGGAGCGGGTACGAGCCCGGCCCCGTGCCCGCGCCGGACGCCGGGGGCGTGTTCGGGCCCGTCGCCGTGCCCGCGCCGCACACCGGGACCGCCGCCGCACCGGACTCCTCGGCCGTTCCCGCGGCCGTACGGGATTTCGTACGGGACCTGCTGCTGGAGGTGGAGGAGTCGCTGCGCGCGCTGCCCGCCGGGGCCGAGGCGAGGATCGAGGTGCTGGCCGTCGCCGCCGATGCCGCGGCCCGCTTCGACGGCGGGCTCGCCGGGCGGCTGCTGGCCGAGGCCGAGGCGGCGGCGTGGGAGGGCGGCGGGGGCGACGGCGCGCGGTCGGCCCGGTTGCTGACCGGGCTGGCCAAGGACACCTCCGCCCACGCCCCGGCGCGGGCCCGGCGACTGCTGACCGACGCGCACCAGGCGCTGTTCACCGTGTTCGGCTCCAACCGGTCGGGCCCGCTGCGCGCGGTGGCGGAGGAGCTGGCCAGGGTCGCGCCGGAGCGGGCCGCGCAGATCGCGGCGGACCACTTCGCGGACGGCCCGGCCGAGAAGCGGCTCGTCGCCCGCATCGCCACGGCGGTCGCGGCGGCCGATCCCGCCGAGGCCGAACTGGGCCTCGCGCTGATCCGGGACGCCGGGCTGCGCGGGGCCGCCACCTACGACATGGTGCTGGCCGTCGCCCCGAACGACCTGGCGGCGGCCCTGCGCCTGAGCGAGCGGATCGGCTCCGCCGGGGGCCGGCTGCTGGCGCTGTGCCAGGTGGCGCGTGACCGTGCCGGGGCCGGGGACCCGGCGGGCGGGGCCCGGGCGCTGGCGCAGGCCGAGGAGGAGCTGCCCCGGTTCCTGGAGGAGCGGGCGGCCTGGCTGCGCGAGGAGGCCGCGCACCACGCCGAGCGGGGGCAGCTCGTACAGGCGGAGCGGCTGCGGAACCAGGCCGCCGGGCTGCTGCGCCGCCACCCGCAGGAGGCCGAGGACGAGAAGGCCGACCACGCCCTGGCCTCGCTGGCCTCGGCCCGGGCCCGCGTCGAGCGGGAGGCTCGGCCGCCGCTGGACCCCGTGGCGGCGCGGGAGCGTGCGGGCCGGGCCCGCAACCTGCCGGACGCGGCGGAGCGGGCGCGCGCGCTGGCCCGGATCGCCCGGGAGTGCGTGGCGGCGGGCGGGACGCCCTGGCTGGCGGAGGCCGCCGCCGACGCCGGGAGCCCGCCACCGCCGGGGGCCGCGGTGCTGAGCGGCCCGGCAGCCACGAGGAAGGCCGGCGGGGGCAGGGCTCCGGCAGGGGTCCGCGCCTGGCACACGGGCGCCCGGCCGGACGCCCTGTACGCGGCCGGCGCCCATGTGGTGTGGCGGTCGGGGCCCGAGGTGGGCTGCGTACGGGCCGACGTGGGCGCGACCCGCTGGACGGCCCGCGGCGACGAGGGCGCGGGCGCGCCGCCCCTGCCCGGAGCCGGGCAGGTACTGGTGTCCTGCACGGCGGACGCCGGCACGGTCTACGTCGAGGTGCGGCGGCAGGGCACGCCGGGGGTACGGCTGCTGGCGCGCGAGCCGCGGGACGGCCGGGTGCGCTGGTGGCGGGACCTGCCCGGCACGCAGCCGCCGCCCGGCACCGCGGGCGCCGGCCTCCCCGGGCCGCGGCCGCTGCGCAGCGCCGGGCCGGTGCTGGTGCACGGGGCACCGGGGGACCTGACCGCGCTGCGGGCGGCGACGGGCGAGATCCTGTGGCAGCGCCCCGTTCCCGACCCGGCGACGCGCTCTCCCGCCGCGGTGGGCGACTGCCTGGTCCTCGCGGACGATCAGCGGCTGCGGGCGCTGCACCTGCCGACCGGCCGCCCGGTGTGGTCCTTCCAGCGGTCCCGCCCCACGGCGCGCACGCTGCACGATCCGCGGCTCGCCGGGAGCGGCCTGGTCCACCTGCTGGACGAGGGCGCGCTGCTGGCCCTGGACCAGGGCTCCGGCCGGGAGGTGTGGCGCTGCGCGCCGGGCGCCCTGACGGAGGGCCTGCTCGTGGAAGGCGGCACGGTGTACGCGGCCTCGCACGCGGCGGAGGGCCGGGACGGCTGGGACGCAGTCCTCGCGCTCGACGCGGCGACGGGCGCGCTGCGCTGGCAGCGCCAGGCGGCCCGGTGCGGCGGGGCGGGGTGCGGGCTCGAACTGCTGGGTCTGCGGCCCGGCGGCCTGTACGTCAAGGTCCCCCAGGGCGGGCGGCGCGGGCTCCTCGGCCGCTCGTCGGATCCGTACGTGGCGGTCCTGGACCCCTTCTCGGGCAGACCGCGCCGGCACTGGGACCACCCGCCGCTGGCCACGGCCGACGCCCTGCTGATCGGCGACCACCTGGTCCTCTCCCGCCCGGAACTCGCGGCGTACGGCCTGCCGTAGCCGCCCCCGCTCCCCGCCCGGTTTCCCGCCCCCGCACCCGTAGGTCTCCGGATGCGGGGGCGGGAAACCGCCCATACTCTCCCAAATGTGACTCCGCCGAGAAGCAGGACGAAGAGACGTCAGGGACGCACCTCCGCCGCGATACCCGTCCGGACCGGCCTCGCCCTCGCCGCCGCGCTGCTCGCGCTCACCGGCTGGGCGACGGCCACCGCCCCGGACGCCCGGGCCGACGACCCGGTCACCCTGTCCCAGCAGGGGCAGATCACCGACCGGGTGGGTGCGCTGGGCGACCGGGGGCCCGAGGTCACCGCCGCGCTGGACAAGCTGTACGCCGACCGGAAGGTCCAGCTGTTCGTCACGTACGTGCGCGACTTCTCCGGCCGGTCGGCGCAGAGCTGGGCCGACGCCACCGCCCAGAAGAACGGCCTCGGCCAGAACGACGTCCTGCTGGCCATCGCCACCGGGGCCCGGCAGTACGCCTATTCGGCCGATGTCGACTCCGGTTTCACCGAGCAGCAGCTCGCGGCGGTCGCGCAGACCGCCATCGAGCCGGCCCTCAAGCAGAACGACTGGGCGGGAGCCGCGATCGGCGCCGCCAACGGCTACGACGCCGTCCTGGGCGGACTGCCCGTACCGGTGCCGGCCATCGTCCCCGGTGAGGCCGACCCCGGAGGCGCCGCGGCGAGCGGCGGCGAGAGCGGCGCCGGGGACTTCGTCCTCCCGGTGGTCGCGGTCGGTGCGGCCGGCGCCCTCGGGGCGTACGCGTACACCCGCCGCAAGCGTAGGCAGGCGGGCGGCGGCAGCGGCGGCTCGAAGACCACCGGCTGGTCGGGGCAGGGACCCGCCCCGACCAGCCTGCCGGAGCTGGACGCCAAGGCCAAGGCCCTGCTGGTGGAGACGGACGACGCGATCCGTACCAGCACCGAGGAACTCGGTTTCGCCACAGCCCAGTTCGGCGAGGAGGCGGTGGCGGCCTTCACGCAGGCGGTGGAGTTCGGGAAGAGCGAGCTGACGGCCGCGTTCCGGCTGCGCCAGCAGCTCGACGACGCGTACCCGGAGGACGACGCCACCCGCCGCAGGATGCTCGACGAGATCGTGGCCCGCTGTACGGAGGCGAGCCGGCGGCTCGACGCCGAGTCGGCGGACTTCGACCGGCTGCGGGACCTGGAGAAGAACGCCCCGCAGGCACTGGAGACCGTGGAGGCCCACTTCCGCGCCCTGACGGGCCGTACGACCACGGCGGAGGCCACCCTCACGGCGCTCGGCCGCCAGTACGCGGACTCCGCGGCGGCGCCGGTGGTCTCCAACCCCGAACAGGCCAAGGACCGGCTGCTGTTCGCGACGACCAGCCTCGGCGAGGCACGCGCAGCGATCGGCGCCGGGGACAACGGCAAGGCCGCCGTGCACGTCCGGGCGGCCGAGGGCGCCGTGGACCAGGCGGCGACCCTGGTCGACGCGGTGGAGCGGCGCGCGCAGGAACTGGCGGAGGCCGCCGGGAAGCTGCCCGGCGCGCTCAACGAGACGGACACCGACCTCGCCGACGCGCGCGGGCTGCTGAGCGGCACCACCGAGGGCTCGACCGCCGATCTGCGCGGCCGGATCAGCCGGGCTGAGGCCGTACTGGCCGACGTACGCCAGGAGCAGGCCGCCGGCCGGTACGACCCGATGGACGCGCTGCGCCGCGTCGAGGAGGCCGACGCGGCCCTCGACGAGGCGCTGGCCGGGGCCCGCGAGCGGGAGTCGGGCCGGCAGCGGGCCGCGGCCCTGCTCGACCAGGCCCTGCTGACGGCCCGCAGCGCGATCGGCGCGGCCACGGACTACATCACCACCAGCCGGGGCGCCATCGGCAGCCAGGCCCGCACCCGGCTGGCGGAGGCCCAGCGCCACCTGGAGCGGTCCACGTCCCTGGCGGGCTCGGACCCGGCGGGCGCGCTCGCCGAGGCCCAGCAGGCGGATTCGCTCGCGCGCCAGGCGCAGCAGTTGGCCGAACAGGACGTACGGGGCTACCAGAACCCGTACGGCGGTGGCGGCCGGCAGCAGGGCGGCGGCATGGGCGGCGCGGTGCTCGGCGGGATCATCCTCGGCGAGATCCTGGGCGGCGGACGCGGCGGAGGCGGCTTCGGCGGCGGGGGCGGAGGCGGCTTCGGCGGCGGGGGCGGAGGCGGCTTCGGCGGCGGCTTCGGCGGGGGCGGCGGACGCGGCCCCGGCTCCTTCGGCGGCGGGGGCACCCGCGGCCGGATGGGCGGCGGCGGCCGCTTCTGACGCACGCACCGACCGCTTCCCGGGGGCCCCGGCAGGCACCCCCTTCCTTCGCGGGGACCCCCTCACCCCCCGTTCCCCCGTTACCCCGTCCCTCCCGTTCCCCGCTCCCCCCCGTCCCAAGGAGACACCGCACATGAGCAAGCAGAGCATCCTCGGCCGCGTCACCCAGCTCGCGAAGGCCAACATCAACTCCCTGCTGGACCAGGCGGAGGATCCGCAGAAGATGCTGGACCAGCTGATCCGCGACTACACGAACAACATCTCCGAGGCGGAGCAGGCCGTCGCCACCACCATCGGCAACCTGCGGATGCTGGAGGCGGACTACAAGGAGGACGTGGACGCGGCCGCGGAGTGGGGCGGCAAGGCCCTCGCGGCGAGCAAGAAGGCCGACGAGCTGCGAACGTCCGGGTCTGCCGCCGACGCCGACAAGTTCGACAACCTCGCGAAGGTCGCCCTGGGCCGCCAGATGCAGTCGGAGAAGGAGGCGAAGACGGCCGCGCCGACGATCGCCGCCCAGACCGAGGTGGTCGACAAGCTGAAGTCGGGCCTGGACTCGATGAAGATCAAGCTGACGGAGCTCCAGGCCAAACGGGACGAGCTGGTGTCGCGGGCCAAGACCGCGCAGGCGCAGAACACGATGCTGGACGCGGTCAAGAACATCGACGTGATGGACCCGACCAGCGACATCACCCGTTTCGAGGAGAAGGTCCGCCGCGAGGAGGCCATGGCCCTGGGCAAGCAGGAGCTGGCCGCCTCCTCCCTGGACGCCCAGTTCGAGTCCCTGGACGACCTCGGCAAGACCTCGGAGATCGAGGCCCGCCTGGCCGCACTGAAGTCCGGCAGCCTGAGCAAGCCCTACTAGAGCCTTCCGCCGCACCTCCCCGGGCCTGGCCGCGGCCGGCCCGGGGGCGCACTACCCGGCCGTGCTCACCCGGGCGCGCTCACCCGGCCGTGCTCACCCGGCCGTGCTCACCCGTACATGCCCAGCAGCTGCTCCGCCGACAGTTCCGCCACCGACTCCGCCACCGCGCCCGGGAGCGGGAGTTCGAACCAGACGGTCTTGCCCCGGTGGGTGCGGCGGGTGCCCCAGCCCGCGGAGAGCAGGCCGACCAGCTGGAGGCCGCGGCCGCCCTCGTCGGTGTCCCGTGCCCTGCGGCGGCGGGGCTGGACCAGGTTGGCGTCCCAGACCTCGCAGACCAGGGTCCGG
Source organism: Streptomyces sp. NPDC059957 (assembly GCF_042730015.1). NCBI lineage: Bacteria > Bacillati > Actinomycetota > Actinomycetes > Kitasatosporales > Streptomycetaceae > Streptomyces > Streptomyces sp. NPDC059957. Next base: position 99,713 of record NZ_JBHWMB010000011.1, read on the forward strand.
TCCAGTAGGAGGCGCAGCCGGATCTCGCCCTCGCCGTAGCGCAGGGCGTTCGTGACGAGCTCGCTCACCAGCAGTTCGGTGGTGTCGAGCAGCCCCTCCAGGCCCCACGCGGGCAGCTTCGCCCGGGCCAGCTCACGGGCCCGGCCCACCGAGCGCGCCTCGCGCGGCAGCTGCCAGTCGCCGACCGCGTCCACCGGGAGGCCCTGGACCCTGGCCATCAGCAGCGCGATGTCGTCCTCGCCGTGCCGGGTGTCCAGGGTGTTCAGGACGTGGTCGCAGACCTCTTCCAGGGGGCGCGCGGGGTCGGCCAGCGCGTCCCGCAGGCCCCGTAGACCCTCCTCCAGCGGGTGGGTCCGGGATTCTACGAGGCCGTCGGTGTAGAGCGCGAGCAGTGCTCCCTCGGGGAGTTCGACCTCGACCTCCTCGAAGGGCTCCCCGCCGACGCCCAGCGGCATCCCGGTCGGTATTTCCAGGAGCAGTCCGGGGCGGGGCGTGCCGCCCTCCTCCACCGGTTCCACCAGGACCGGCGGCATGTGGCCGGCGTTGGCGATGGTGCAGCGCCGGGTGACCGGGTCGTAGACCGCGTAGACGCACGTCGCGAGGTACACCTCGGAGCGGTCGGCGTCCCGGGAGTGCAGTGCGGCCCGGGAGGCCTGCTGGGAGCCGCCGGGTGCGCCGAGGCCCCGGGCGATCTCGTCCAGTGCGGTCAGCACCTCGGCCGGTTCCAGGTCCAGCAGCGCGAGGGTCCGTACGGCGGTGCGCAGTTCGCCCATGGCCACGGCGGCCCGCAGTCCGCGGCCCATGACGTCGCCGACGACCAGCGCCGTGCGGTGCCCGGGCAGCTCGATGACGTCGAACCAGTCGCCGCCGACCTCGGTGGCGGCGTTGCCGGGCAGGTAGCGGCAGGCGATGTCGAGTCCGGCGGCCTCCGGGTCGCCGGGGGGCAGCAGGCTGCGCTGGAGTATCAGCGCGCGCTCGTGTTCGCGCCGGTAGAGCCGTGCGTTGTCGATGCAGACGGCGGCCCGCGCGGCGAGCTCCACCGCGACCGCCCGGTCGCGTTCGCCGAAGGGCTCGCTGCCCTTGGTGCGGGAGAACTGCGCGAGCCCGACCACCGTGTCGTGGGCGACCAGCGGGACCACGAGCGTGGACTGTACGAGGTCCCCGGACTCGGGTCCGCCGCCCTCCACCAGCCGCGGCCGCGCCGTGCGCAGGGCGAACGCCCCCGGCGATCCGGGCGGATAGCGGTGGACCTCCCCTACGGAGACCAGCGCGCCCGGACCGGACAGCGGGGCGTCGGACACGGCCGAGGAGAAGGCCACGCGCCGCAGCGGCGCCGAGGGCGCCCGGCCCGGGCCCTGGCCGGGCAGGCTGGGCACGCCGGGGCCCTGCGGGCGGGCGGGGCGGTCGTCGTCGCCGAGCAGCAGTCCCTGGTAGAGGTCGACGGCGGCCAGGTCGCAGAAGCCGGGGACGGTGACGTCGAGGAGTTCGCGGGCGGTGGTCTCCAGGTCGAGGGAGTTGCCGATGCGGTGTCCGGCCTCGTTCAGCAGGGCCAGGTTGCGCCGGACCCCGGCGGCCTCGCGGGCGGCGAGGTGGCGGCGGGTCACGTCGATGCCGATGCCGGCGACCCCGATGGGGCGGCCGGTGCCGCCGTGGACCCGGTAGAGGTTGATGGACCAGTGGCGGTTGTCCCGGCTGCCGGGGGCGGCGCCGGTGATCTGGAGGTCGTTGACCGAGTCGCCGGTTTCCAGGACCCTGCGCAGCGCCTCGGCCATCCGGTCGGCCTCGTGCGCGGGGAGGTAGTCGTGGACGGTGCGGCCGCGGTGCTCCTCGGCGGCGCCGCCGAAGACGGTCGCGAAGCGGCGGTTGGCCCGCTGCACGGTGAGGTCCGTGCCGAAGAGCAGGAATCCGAAGGGAGATTGACCGAATATCGCCTGCGAGGCGGCCAGATCGGATTCGATCCGGCGCAGCGCGCGTACGTCGACCACGACGCAGAGCGCGGCCCGCTCGGCGGTTTCGGTCTGGGTCGGCATCACATAGATCTCGGCCACCCCATGCGCACCGTCGCCGCCGGGGATCCGGAAGGGGATCAGGCCGGTCCATTCCTTGCCGTCGAGAATCTCGGCCACCCTGCGGTGTGCGCCGGCGCGCAGCTCCGGGGGCATGAAGGCGTCGACGGGGTCACGGCCGACGGCCTCGGCCGCGGTCAGCCCGAAGAGTTCTTCGGCGCGCAGACTCCACTGGTCGATCAGCCCGTCGGGCCCGATCGAGAAGGAAGCGACCTTTATGTAGTCATATATCGAGCCAGGCGGGCTGCTGTGCCACAGGGAGTCGCGCCAGGTCTCCCCAGACGCTTCCCCGGGCACACGGGCCTGATGTGCCTGTGCAGGTATCTCGCTCACGCGACCGTCCCCTCCAGCTCACCGCAACCGGACCGGCCATGACCGAAGTATTCAGCACCACGGCGCTCTACGACACGGCCTTCGCGATCACAAAAAGATCCCGTTGTTTTCCAGCCAAGCTCTGTGATCGCCGACTGCCCCTCACCTTGTTACTCACCAGGAAGAGCCAATTCGAACCACACGGTCTTGCCCGACTTCCCGTGGCGGGTCCCCCAGCGCTGTGCGGAGACCGCCACGAGGTGGAGTCCGCGGCCCCCCTCGTCGTCGGGTGCGGCGACACGTTCGCGGGGTGGATCCGGAAGCGGATCCGAAACCTCCACGAGAAGCGCCGGACCTGAGGGAGCGTCCCGGACGGCTGGATTGCGCCGTACGAGACGGACTCCGATGGGGCCCGACGCGTACCGCAGGGAGTTGGTGACCAGCTCGCTGACCAGCAGGACGGTGACGTCTCCGACGGAGTCGAGGCCCCAGTCGCGAAGGGTGCCGCGCACCGCGTGGCGGGCGGTGCGGACGGCACCCGGTTCGGCGGGAAAGGCCCATTCGGCGCATTCACCATCTGTGTCGATCACGCCGATCACTTCCCGGGCCGGCTGGCGACCCCAGTCCGGTCCGACAGGGAGAACGGAACCTCGCGCACGAGTACGAGATGGGGATTAATAGCGACATACCCGATATTCGGGGCGTCGTACCACTCGGTCCCCCACGGACCGGCGCACTGTGGCGCAGACGGCCTAGCGCGTGCGCGTCACGCGCCCCCGGGAACGCCGTGGACGCCATGGACGCCGTGGACGCCGTCGGCGGCGCTCAGCCGGCGGCCCGCCTCGGCGACGGCCGGGCGGTCCTGGTCGAGCCAGTCCACCGAGTCCAGCTCCCCGGGCCCGAGCCAGCGCAGCTCGTCGTGGTCCTCCAGCGGGAGCGGATCGCCCGAGAGCAGCCGGGCCGTCCACACGTGCAGGACGAGCCCGGGCTTCAGCGGCCACTCCCCCGGGATCCGCTCCAGCGCCTCGGTCTCGACGCCGAGTTCCTCGCGCAGCTCCCGCACGAGCGCCTCGGGTACGGATTCGCCCGGCTCGGCCTTGCCGCCCGGGAGCTCCCAGCGGCCGGCGAGCTCCGGGGGCGCGCTCCGGCGGGCGGCCAGCAGGCGCCCCTCATGACAAAGGGCTCCGCCCACGACCACTCGTACCGTCATGGGCGGAGCCTATGGCAGCGGCGACGGGTGCGCCGCACTGCTCAGTTCCTCGTGCCGGTCCTGCCGGCGGTGCTGTCCTGACCGACCTGACCGAGCCGCTCGATCCAGTAGAGCTGCTTGTGCCCTCTGCTTTCGAGGCTGTCGGCGACCTTCTGGGCCTCGGCCCGGGTGGAGTACCGGCCCACCCGGTAGCGGTTGCCGTTGTCGTCCTCACGTATGACCAGCCACGGGAGCAGGGCACCGCTGTCGTTCATCGCGTTTCACCCTCCGCCGACGTACCTGCCCGGGAAACCGCATTGCGCATATGCCCGAGCCTACGCCCGACCTTTACTCAGCGGATACGGTTTTTCACGAAGAGGTACCTCGCAGGCGTACGCATCCGGCCATGCGTACGAGTGGGCCGTGCGCGCCGGTTCAGACCCGGCGCACGGTCGGCAGCGGCAGGATCACGGCGCCGCCGGCGTTCTCCTTCCTGCAGACGTCCCCGCAGGTCGCGTCGAGGGAACAACAGAGCGAGCAGATCGGGCCGGACTGGACGGGGCAGTCGGCGATGTCCGGGAGCTCGTACGCGGACTCGCAGACGGCGCAGAGGTGCGTGGCGGTGTCATCGACGGGCACGTCCGGGCCGTTGACCGTGTTCGGCCTGGCCAGGTAGTACTTCCCCTTCGTCGCCCAGGCGATCAACGGGCAGAGGACGAGCGCGAGTCCGGCCGCGATGAAGGTGGAGAAGGCCTCCGCGTACGTCCCGAAAAGGCCGAAGAAGGCGAGGATCGAGACAGTGGAAGCGATCACCATCGCGCCGAAACCGGCCGGATTGACCGCGTAGAGGTAGGCCCGCGTCAACTACCAGGCTCCGAAGGGCCGGGCTTGGAGGTAGAGCCCAACTGGCTGCTGGGAGGTCCCCTCCGTCCAGCACCCTAAGCGGGTGCGGGGGCGTGTGACTCCGCCCCGCTTCGCCACAACCGCCGTGCACGAGCACGGATGTTGCGGGAGGCATTGCGGTCGGCGTGATCAACGAATCCGCACGACCGGCACGCGAACCGTCCCTGAGAGACACGGTTCAGCTTGTCCGTGTGCCCGCACTCCGCGCACATACGTGAGGTGTAGGCGGGGTCGACGAAGAGGACGGGGACACCGGCGCGCCGCGCCTTGTACTCCACGAACTGTCCGAGCTGGGCGAAGGCCCAGGAGTGCAGCGCGACCCGTTGGGGCTTTCTCAGCCGTACCCGCTGGCGGACACCGGCAAGGTCTTCCATGCCGATTCCGCGCCCGGTGCGTTCAGCCTCGGTCACGATGCGCTTCGAGATGATGTGGTTGGCCTCGGTCGCCTTGCGCTGCTCCTTGCGGCGCTGCCGCCTCAGTACGCGCTTAGCCGACTTGGTGCCCTTCTTCTGGAGCTTGGCCCGCAGGGCAAGCTGACGCTTGCGGTAGTGGTTCAGCCTGCGTCCGGCATAGATCTTCCCGTCCGAAGTGGTGGCGATGTTCACGATGCCCAGATCCACGCCGAGGAAATCGGTCGGCTCGATCAGCTCGGCCTCGGGCACCTCGCACGTGGCGATGAGGAACCAGATGCCGTCGCGGTGGACCAGATCGCTTTCGCCCTTGCGGTGCTCAGCGAGGAGCTTGCCGGCCTGCCCGGAGCAGACAAAGCGCACCCCGCGCAGGCGCCCGGCGATCGTCCAGATGCTGACGGTCCGCTCGTCCACCTGCCAGGACAGGCAACGGTCGTCGTACGGCTGTGCCGCGTCCGGTCGGAAGGCGATCGGCTTCGCCTCGGCCTTGGTCCGCCGCTTGGAGCCCGGCCTACCGAGGTTCCCGGCACGGATGTTGGCGCGCAGGGTGGTGTAGGCGTCTGCGACCTTCCGCAGTACGTGCAGCGCGGGCTGAGCCGACAGGCCCCGGCCTTTCAGGTTTCGGTAGGCGAAGCCTTGCAACGCCTTGCGCGAGGTCTCGCCCCGCTCGTGCGCGTGGCCGGACAGCCAGTTGGCCGACTCGTTAACCGTGCGCAAGGTGCACTCAAGTGCCGACGCAACCTCGGGCGTCGGCATGAGCTTCACTTGCACGACGATCTTCACGCCAGCACCAATTCATCGTCTCTACTTCACGTAGCCCCTGCGGGGGCGGTTCCGCCGGCCACTCCCTTTCACAGCGGGGTTACAGCCCGAGTGACCCCCTGTCCGCGTTCCGGTGCACCGCCCCCGAACGGGCTCAGCCAGTAGTCACCTCACCGGCAGGTGGTACGCCAAGCGGTAGCGGTCGGCCGGGACGATGACGTCGGCGGTTTCCACGGCGCGGCCGGACGCGAAGTACGTGCGCCCGATCACCAGGACCACGTGCCCCGGCACCCCGCCGAGCTGCATGCTCTCCTCCGCCAGGCCCGGCCGCGCGCCCACCTCCTCGACCACGTTGTCCACGACGACGTCGATCGCGGCCATCCGGTCCACCACCCCGGACCCGCCCAGCGGGCCCTCCTCGGGCAGCATCACCGGCGTCCGCCCGGTCACCGTCAGCGGCTCCCAGGAGGTGGACAGCATCATCGCCTCGCCCGCGTCGCGGTAGACGTACCGCGTCCGCATGACCCGCTCGCCCGGTTCGATGCCGAGCCGTTTCGCGATGTCCGCCGGGGCGGCGGCCTGTTCACTGCTGGAGTCCCAGGTGCCGCGCGCGCCCGCTTCCGCCTGTTCCTGCCGGAAGGGGGTCGAGACCCCGCCGGTGCGGTAGCCGGAGCGGGCGACGCGCCGCGGGACCGGTTGTTCGCGTACGTACGTGCCGGATCCGGACCGGCCCTCGACCAGGCCCTCCGCCATGAGGACCTTGCGCGCCTCCAGGGCCACCGTGTCGGAGACCCCGTACTCCTCACGGATCCGGGCCTGTGAAGGGAGCCGGGCGTGCGGAGGCAGGGACCCATCGACGATCTTCCGTCGCAGATCCCCGGCGACGCGCAGATAGGCCGGCTGCTCGCCGAAAGTCACAGGCCACTCCCATCAGGTTGACAGACAGCTACACCCTGGCAACCGACGGTTGTACATCGCAAGCAAGGGCCAGAGTTTCACCCGAAGTGATGAAGCCAGGTCACCCAAACCCACGCGTCCCACGCGTTACGCGGACTCCCGGGAAGGGCTCCGCGCGGGACCGGGCGAAGTGCCCGGCGGACCCGACCCGTCCCCCTTGTTCCCCTCGGATCCGGCCAGCCACTCGGGCACCGTCGTCGACAGTCCGTACGCCCCGCGCAGCGCCTTCTCCAGCTCGACCGGCAGCGCGGCGACCGCCCGGTCCCACGCGTCCAGGAACGCCCCTTCGGTCTTCGCCCGCGCCGCCTGCTGCCACGCGAGCCGTGCGACGTCGATCCGCTCGCGCTGCACCCCGGCCGGACCGGCCAGCTCGGGCCGCTCCTTCGCCTTGTCCAGGAACCGCGCCTCGGCGCCCAGCGCCTTGTCCATCTCCCACGCCCAGGCATGGTGGGAGGGCAGGTCGTCGCCCACTTCCTCGTCCGGCTGCTCGGCCAGCGCGTCGTCCACCCTCCGCATGACCCGCAGGAAGCCCACCTGCTCGGGCGTGAGCATGCCGGCGTCGTTGCGCAGGCTGCCGCGCTGCTCCCCGCCCTCCGTGCCGATCACGCACACGATCCGCCGGTCCCCGTCGCGCCAGCTCCCGGGCGAGGGCGCGAAGTAGTACATCCCCGCGGACGGGGGCAGGGCCCACGTGTCCATCGCGTACGCGTCCTGCGCGCTCCAGCACTCCCGCACCGCGGTGTCCCGCACCTCCTCCACGCCCGGGAACCGCTTCGCGGTCATCGAGTTCGCGGAGGTGACCTCCGCGTCGTGGACCTCGGCGCAGTCGATCCGGTAGATGGGGGCTTCCTCGGCCAGCAGGCCCCCGTCCGGGACGTTGAAGCAGTGCCCGACGCGCAGTTCGGACGCGTCCACGAGGGCGCCCTCCACGGACCCGTAGGCCCCCGCCCCGCCCCGGGAGCGGCTCCGTTCGTCCAGCGCGTCCACGGCCCGTACGGCCACGGGGACCGCGAGGACGGCGGCGAGGCTCATCACCAGCGAGACCACCAGCCCCCAGACGGCGAGCGCCGCGCCCCGCTCGCCCGTCTTCTTCGTCTGTACGAGGGCCACGATCGCGAGAACGATGCCCAGCGGCGGGAAGCAGAGTAGCCCGACGAGCAGGGAGGCGAGCGCGAAGCCGTTGAGCGGGGGCGGCCCGTACGCGTACCCCTGCGGGGGCGGGACGGGCCAGTGGTGCGGGTGCTGGGTGCTCACGGGGCTCCAGGTAGCGGGGCGAACGAATGCGCGAATGGTACGCAGCGGGGGGGGGCGTCGAAAAAGACGCCCCCCCCCCTTTCTCCCCTCCCCTCTTTCCCGGCCCGGGGAACAGGGAGTCCAAAACCCAAGATCCAAAACCCAAATTCCACA
>NZ_JBHWMB010000011.1:107728-154043 GCF_042730015.1 Streptomyces sp. NPDC059957
TCGTCCGTGTTCGGTGGTCCCAAGGATCTCCGGCAAAGGGATCGAAAGCGCTCGAGACGTTGCCAAAACGGGATCGGCCGCAAAAACGTCCCCCCCCGCCTGTTCCTCGCGTCCCTGCTGCCCGGGCATGGGAACCGGGGCGTCAGAACCTGAGCGTCAGAACCTGAGCTTCAGAACCTGAGCTTCAGAACCCGAGCCGCAGAACCCGGTCGTCAGAACTGCAGCGCCCAGGAGTCGATCTTGCCGGTGTCGATGTTCGCGTTGTCGTTGACCCGGAGCTTCCACACGCCGTTGGCCACCTCGGAGGAGGCGTTGACCGCGACGGTCTTGATGATGTTGTCCGCGCTGCCGCCCGAGCGGTTGTGCAGGTTGTACAGGGTGCCGTCGGGGGCGACCAGGTCGACCTTCAGGTCACCGATGTAGGTGTGCTTGATGTCGACCGAGACGCTCAGCGTGGCCGGGGCGTTGCCGGAGATCCCGCTGACGGTGAGCGGCGAGTCGACGGTGGCGTTGTCGGCGATCGCGTAGTCGTTCAGGTTCTCGAAGCGGGTGCCCGGGTTGGGCGGGGTGGTACCGGTGCCGACGCGGAGCAGGCGGTTCGGGGAGCCGGTGCCGGGGCTGGTCACCACGTTCGGGGTCGAGGCGGCGACGAGGCCCGCGGAGATCTGGGCCGGGGTGCTGCCCGGGTTGTCCGCGAGGTAGAGGGCGGCCGCGCCCGCGACGTGCGGAGAGGCCATGGACGTGCCCGAGATGGTGTTGGTGGCCGTGTCGCCCGTGCCCCACGTGGAGGTGATCGAGGAGCCCGGCGCGAAGAGGTCCAGGACGGTGCCGAAGTTGGAGTAGCTGGCCTTGGCGTCCGTGTTGGTGGTGGCGCCCACCGTGATCGCCTCGGCGACGCGCGCCGGGGACTTGGTGGAGGCGTTGGCCGTCTCGTTGCCCGCCGCGACGGCGTAGGTGATGCCGCTGGCTATGGAGTTGCGCACGGCGGTGTCCAGCGCGGAGTCCGCGCCGCCGCCCAGCGACATGTTCGCCACGGCCGGCTTGACGGCGTTCGCGGTCACCCAGTCGATGCCCGCGACGACCTGGGCCGTCGTGCCCGAGCCCTGGTTGTTGAGCACGCGGACGCCGACGATCTTCGCCTTCTTGGCCACGCCGTACGCGGTGCCCGCGACGGTGCCGGCGACGTGCGTGCCGTGGCCGTGGCCGTCCTGGGCGGTGTTGTCGTTGTCGATGGCGTCGTAGCCGTCGGCGGCGCGGCCGCCGAAGTCCTGGTGTGTCTTACGGACGCCCGTGTCGATGATGTACGCCGTCACACCCTCGCCGGCCTTGTCCGGGTAGGTGTAGCTCTGGTTCAGCGGGAGGGCCGCCTGGTCGATCCGGTCCAGGCCCCAGGAGGGCGGGTTGGGCTGGGTGGCGTCGACGGTGAACACCCGGTTCTGCACGACGGACTTGACCGCGGGGTCGGCGGCGAGCTTCCTGGCCTGCGCCTCGGAGACCTCGACGGAGTAGCCGTTGAGGGCCGCGCTGTAGGTCCGGTCGATCCTCGCGCCGTACCGCTTGGCCACGGCCTTTCCGCTGTCCGTGGTGGAGCGGGCGGCGGAGTCCTTCAGGGTCACGATGTAGCTGCCGGAGATGGTGCCCTCCGCGCCGGCGTTCTCGATGACGCCCTGCGGGGCGAGCGGGGCCGCCGAGGCGGGCAAGGCGAGGGCGGCTCCGAGAGCGAGGGCCAGTGTGGCGGTCGCTCCGATGCCGGTGATCTTCCGGCGGGTGTGACGCGTCGCAGACATCTGAGGGGTCCTCCTCATAGGTGGTGCGTTGCGGGGGGTGCGCGGCCGTCGGGCTGTCTTCAGGGCATGGCTTTTAGCCATGCACATGTCAATCAATTCGGCCCAACGATGCGCCGCTGACGAAAGGTTGGCCCACGGAGTCGCTCCACCACAAGAGGACAACGAACGCGTAACATCCGTGCCATACCTCGGCCATGAACGAGCAAAGGCTCACCGCACATGACGCACGCACTACCCGGCTACGTCTGCGCCGCAGACGGCACCCGCGCCGACGCGCGGACGGCCCCCTGGTGCTGCCCGGTGTGCGGCGGCCCGTGGGACCTCGACTTCGCCCCCGACCCGGCCGCCGTGCTGGATCCCGCGGCCGGCCCCAACTCGCTCTGGCGCTACGGCTCCGCACTGCCGCTCACCGGCGCGTTCGCCGTCACGCTGGCGGAGGGGAACACCCCGCTGGTGCCGCTGGCGGAGCGGGTGCACGCCAAGCTCGACTTCCTGATGCCCACGCTGTCGTTCAAGGACCGCGGCGCGGTGATGCTCGCGGAACTGGCGCGCCGGCTGGGGCCGGAGCGGGTGGTGGCGGACAGCAGCGGCAACGCGGGAACGGCCTTCGCGGCCTACTGCGCGCGGGCCGCACTGCCATGCGAGGTCTTCGTGCCGGAGGGCACCTCGGCGAAGAAGACCGAGCAGATGCGCGCGCACGGCGCGACGGTGACGGTGGTGCCGGGCGGCCGCGAGGCGGCGGCGGTGGCGGCCCGCGAGGCGGCCGACATGCCGGGGGTGTTCTACGCCAGTCACGTCTTCAACCCGTACTTCCTGCACGGCACCAAGACGTACGTCTACGAGATCTGGGAGGCGCTGGGCGGCCACCTGCCCGAGGTGATCGTCGTCCCGGTCGGCAACGGCACCCTGCTGCTCGGGGCCGCGCTGGCGGTGGAGGAGCTGGCCCTGCGCGGGGTCCGCCCGCCGACGCTGATCGCCGTCCAGTCGGCGGCCGTGGCCCCGCTGGCCTCCGCCTTCCACGCGGGCGCCGAAGACTCCGACGCCGTACCCCAACTCCCCACTCTGGCCGAGGGGATCGCGATCCCGGCTCCGCCGCGTGCCCGCCAGATCCTGGCGGCCGTCCGCAAGTCCGGCGGGACCTTCCTGACCGTCACGGACGACCGCGTCCGCGCGGCCCAGCTCGACCTGGCCCGGCGCGGCCTCTTCGTGGAACCCACGGCCGCCGCCTGCTGGGCCGCCGTCGGCCCCACCGCCCCCGACGACCCCCTCCAGGGCCGCACCGCGGTCGTCCCGCTCTGCGGCGCGGGAGCCAAGACGGGACTGGCGGCGCCGGCGGCCTGAGGGCGGCCTGACGGTGGCCCCGACCGGGCCGCCCGACCGGAGGGCCACCGTCCGGGGCACCGCCCGATGGATGCAGAGGCCAACGACATAGGCTCCGTGTCATGCGCACCCCAACGACCCGTGTCTGGATCGCCCTCGCCCTCGTGTACGTCGTCTGGGGTTCGACCTACCTCGGCATCCGGATCGTCGTCGAGACCATGCCCCCCTTCCTCTCCGCCGGGGCCCGCTTCATCACCGCCGGCCTCCTCCTGGCCGGCATCGTCGCCTGGAAGAGCGGCCCGGCCGCCCTCAGGGCCACCCGCGGCGAGGTGCGCTCCGCCGTCGTGGTCGGGCTGCTGCTGGTCCTCGGCGGCAACGGCCTCGTCGTCCTCGCCGAGACCTCGATCCCCTCCGGGCTGGCCGCCCTCTTGGTGGCCGCCGTACCGATGTGGCTGGTCCTGCTGCGCGCCGGCTCCGGCGACCGGCCCTCCCCCCGCACCCTGGCCGGGGTGCTGCTGGGCCTCGGCGGGCTCGCCGTCCTGACCAGCCCGGGTCTCGGCGGGGAGATCGCGCTCGGCGGGGTGCTCCTGGTGCTGGCCGGCTCGGTGTGCTGGTCGCTCGGCTCCTTCTCGGCGGCGAAGCTGACCCTGCCCGCGAACCCCTTCACCGGGAGCGCGTACCAGATGCTCGCGGGCGGGGCGGGCGGGATCCTCGTCGGCCTGTGCCGCGGCGAACACCACGGGCTGGACCTCACCTCGTACTCCACCGCGTCCTGGCTGGCCCTCGGCTACCTCGTGCTGTTCGGCTCGCTCGTCGGTTTCACCGCGTACGTGTGGCTGCTGCGCGCGGCCCCGCTCTCGCTGGTGGCCACGTACGCCTACGTCAATCCCGTCGTGGCCGTCGCCCTGGGCTGGCTCATCCTCGACGAGGCCCTGACCTGGCCGATCCTGCTCGGTGGCGCGATCGTCGTGGCGGCGGTGTGCGTGATCGTGAGCACGGAGCGGCGCGGCTGAGGGCGCAAGGGCCCACGGGGGCCTCAGCCGGTGGCCTTCGCCGCCCGCTCGTAGAGGGCCTTCGCCCGGTCGTCGAACAGCGCGGCCGTGGAGTCCACGTCGGTGTCGCCGCCGCTCAGCACCCCGATGAGCTGCCCCGGCCGCCCCGGTCCGCCGCGGTCGGCGATCCACGGGCTGCCGCTCGTCCCCGTCCAGAACCCCGAGCAGCTGATGTAGAGCATGGCGGGGTCGTCCTCGTCGTGCCGGCTCTGCGTCGTACAGGCGACGGGCTTGTTCTCGGGGTTGTGCTCGGATTCCGGATAGCCGACGACCGTCACCTCCCGCTCGTAGCCGGAGGTCCAGACGGGCTTCGGAGCCTCCCCGCGGCCGACGACCTCCTGCAGGCTGCGCCCCTCCGCGTCCGGTTCGACGCTGAGGAAGGCGAAGTCGGCGGTGTCCTCGCCCCATTTGCTCCAGCGCTCGTCGACCTGGACGGAGCGCACCTTCCACAGCCCGAGGGGCTGCTGCCCTGAGCCCTCGCCGGAGAAGGCGGGGGCGAAGGAGAGCTCGCCGATGGCCAGCCCGTCGTGCGCGGCCTCGCCCGGCACGCCGTCCTCGCCGGCGGGGGCCACGCAGTGCGCGGCGGTGGCGACGACATTGCCCTGCGGGCTGTCGACGACGCTGGCCGTGCACCAGTGCTCGCCGCCCGCCATGAGGACGCCGACGGTCGGGAAGGGGAGCACCGCGCGGTCCTCGTAACCGCCGGCGTCCTTGACGAACACCAGGGCGAGCAGCGCGGCGACCCCCGCGAGGGCGGCCGAGACGATCCCGATCCCCTTGATGCCGGGGCTCACCGCGAGGCGGCGCCGCCGGCGCCGCCGCTCGGGGCCGGCCGGGGCTTCGGGGTGGGTGCGGACATCACCTTGCTGATCCACTCCAGCGCGCCCTCCCTCATCCCGCGTACGTACGACTTCCCGTTGTGCTCACCATCCTGGATCACCTGCAGCCTGGTGTGCACGGGACCCCCGCCGTATTCCTTCATGAACCGCTCGGCCTTCTCCCGGCCGGTTTCCTTGGTGCCGATCTGGAAGTTCACGTAGACGTCGGGGCCGCCCGCCGCGATCAGCTTCGCGGCGAGCTTCTCGGGGTTGTTCTCGTCCATGGCCTGCGTGTTCCCCTTCCACAGCGGGGAGTCGGGGACGATGTCCACGCCGCTCGCGATGGCCGCCTTGAAGCGGTCGGGGTGCTTCAGGACGTGTTTGAGGGCTCCGAAACCACCCGACGAGGAGCCCATGAAGGCCCAGCCGTCGCGGGAGGTGAAGGTGCGGAAATTGGCCTTCGTGAAATCCGGGACGTCCTCGGCCATCCAGGTGCCCATCTTGGGCTGGCCGGGGATGTCGGAGCCGTCGAAGTGGTGCTTCGTGTCGGCGTTGATCACCGGCATGATCAGGATGAAGGGCAGGCTCTTGCCGGACTTCGCCCCGTCGCTCACGGCCTGCTGGAGGCCGAGTCCGGGGCCGGTCCCCCAGTAGTTCGTGGGGTAGCCGCGGCCGCCGGGCAGGGAGATCAGGACCGGGAAGGCGCTGTCGGCGTACGCCGGGTCGTCGTACTCCTTCGGCACCCACACCCACACGTCGCCCGTGAACCCGGACTTCTTGCCCTTCAGGGTGGTCTTGCCGATCTGGGTGCCGTCCGGCAGCCGGGAGGTCCGGACGAACGCGGCCTTCGGCCCGGTCGGCTCGAGCGCGCCGGGCCCGGCGTCGGAGCCGGTGGAGGCCGCGGGCCGGGGCTGCCCGAAGGCGACGGGATCGCCTATGTCCGAGAAGAGGCCGTAGTGGTACGCGGCCGCCCCGCCGCCCGCCAGGAGGGTGAGCCCGAGACCCCCGCCGATCAGGATCAGGCGCAGCCGGCGCCTGGGGCGGCGGTGCCCGGTCGCGGCGGCGCCGTCCCCGGTCGCGGCGGCTGTGCCCGCTGCCGTCGCGCCGGGTTCCTCGGTCGTGGCGGTGGCGTCACCCTGCAGGTCTTGGTGCACGGATCGTTCCCGTTCCTTCTCCGGCGCCCTCCGGGAGCGCGGGTTGGACCGTTTGGTCCCCCTTACATCCATTACAGAGGTGTGAACGACCGGATGGGTTGCCTGGGACGGGTGGACGTGGCGAGGGGCACACGGGGGCGATCGCGGTCAGCCCGATGCGGGCTTGGGACCCTTGAGCACCTTGCTGACCCACTCCAGCGAGCCTTCCTTCATGCCGCGCACGTAGTGCCAGCCGTTGTGCTCGCCGTTCTGGATGTCCCGGATGGTCATCTTGACCGGGCCCTTGGCGTACTTCTGCCGGAACTGCGTCATGCGCTCCTTGCCGCTCTCCTTGGTCCCGATCTGGAAGTTGATGTAGACCTCGGGGCCGCCCGCGTCGATCAGCTTCTGGGCGAGCTTCTCGGGGTTGTTCGCGTCCATCTCCGCCTGGTGGCCCTTCCAGAACGGGGAGTCGGGGACGATCTCGCCGCCGCTGGCGATCACGGCCTTGAACTTGTCCGGGTGCTGGAGGACCTGCTTCATGCCGACGAAGGCGCCGGAGGAGGAACCCATGAAGGCCCAGCCGTCGCGGGACTTGTACGTACGGAAGTTGGCGCGGGTGAAGTCCGGGACGTCCTCGGCGATCCAGGTGCCCATCTTGGGCTTCCCGGGGATGTCGGAGCCGTCGTAGTAGTACTTCGGGTCCGGGTTGAGCACCGGCATGATCACGATGAACGGGAGGCTGGTGCCGGCCTTGACGCCTTCACCGATGGCCTTCTGGAGGCCGAGGCTGCGGTCGGCCCAGTAGTTGTTCGGGAAGCCGTTGCCGCCGGGGAGCGCGATGAGCACCGGGAAGCCGCTCTTGGCGTACTTCGGGTCGCTGTACTCCTTCGGCGTCCACACCCAGACGTCGCCCTCGAAGCCGGACTTGGCGCCCTTGAGGCGGGTCTTGGCGATGATCGTGCCGTCGTCGAGCTTGGCGGTCTGCTTGAACGCGGAGGCCGGGCCGGTGGCGAGCTGTACGTCCGGGTCGCCGCTCGGCGCCGGCGGGCTCGCGGAGGCCTTGCCCGGGCTGCCCTGTGCCGCTCCGGTGTCGGCGGAGGGCGGGGTCGCGCCGAAGCTCACCGAGGAGCCGTTGCCGGAGAACCAGTCCAGCTTCCAGGCGGCGAAGCCGGCGCCGCCGAGGACGAGCACGAAGGCCATGGCCGCGCTGGTCCACAGCACGCGGCGGGAGCGGCGCGCGGGCTTGCGGGAAACGGGGCCGCCGGGGGGCCCGGGTATGTGCGGGGGGACGTAGGCCTCGTCGCGGTACGCCGGGTCGTCATCGGGGTGATAGGGCCGGTACGGCGGGTGGGACCGGTACGGCTGGTGGGACTGGTACGGCTGGTCGTCGGGCCGCGGGCGCTGCGGGTCCTGGTGCACGAACTTCGCTCCGAACGGTCATGGCTGCCCCCCGGTGGGGCAGAGGGGACTGGGGATCCCCCTAGTCCTGATGTGTGAATCCCCCGGAAAGTTCCAAATCAGCGCAAAAACATGATCCGAATTCCCGGGCACCTCACCTCAGCGCGTCGAGGACCCCCGCGCTCGGGCCGGGGCGGCGGGTCCCGTCAGCCCCGCAGGTAGGCCAGGACGGCCAGGACCCGGCGGTGGGACTCCTGCGCCGGGGGCAGGTCGAGCTTCATCAGGATGTTCCCGATGTGCTTGCCCACCGCCGCCTCCGAGACGGTGAGCCGGCGGGACACCTCGGCATTGGAATGCCCCTCGGCCACCAGGGCGAGCACCTCCCGCTCGCGGGCCGTCAGCCGCTCCAGGGGGTCGCGCCGGCGGCTGATGAGCCGGCGCACCACCTCGGGGTCGACCACGGTCCCGCCGGCCGCCACCCGCGCGACCGCGTCGAGGAACTCCTCCACCTGCCCGACGCGGTCCTTGAGCAGGTACCCGACGGCCGTCCCGTCGCCGGAGTCGAGCAACTCGGCGGCGTACGAACGCTGCACGTACTGGGAGAGGACCAGGACGGGCAGGTCCGGGCGGGTCTCGCGCAGCCGCACGGCCGCCCGCAAGCCCTCGTCGGTGTGGTCCGGGGGCATCCGCACGTCGGTGACGACGATGTCCGGCCGGTGCTCGGCGACGGCCGCTTCGAGCGCGGCGGCGTCGCCGACGGCCGCCACCGTGCGGTGGCCGAAGCGGGCGAGCAGCCCGACGAGGCCCTCGCGCAGCAGCACGGAGTCCTCGGCGAGGACCACGCGCAGGGGCGGCCGGGTGACGCCCGCGGGGGCGGCCGGGTTCACCGGGCCTTCGGCGCCTTCGGTGCCTTCGGTGCCTTCGGTGCCTTCGGAATGCAAGGGATCTCCACGCGCAGCAGGGTCGGACCTCCGGGAGGACTGGTCAGGGTCAGTCTGCCGTCCACGACGGACACCCGGTCGGCCAGGCCGGTCAGTCCGCTCCCCTTCGCCGCGTCCGCGCCGCCGCGGCCGTCGTCCGCCACCTCCACGGTCAGGCGGGCCCCGTCGTGGCGGCCGGTGACGGTGATCCGCTTCGCCCCGCTGTGCCGGGCCGCGTTGGCGAGGGCCTCGCTGACGAAGAAGTACCCGGCGGACTCGGCCTGTTCGGGCAGCCGGCCGGGAAGCTCGAAGTCGGTGTCGACGGGGATCGGCGACCGGTCGGCGACGTCGGCGACGGCGTCGGGCAGCCCCCGGTCGGTGAGGACCTGCGGGTGGATGCCGTGGATGAGCTCGCGCAGCGAGGTGAGCACCTGCCCGGCCTCGGCGTGCGCGGCGGCGAGCTGCCCGGCGAGCGGGCTGCCGGCCGGAGCGTCGAGCCGGGCCAGCCCCAGCGTCATGGACAGCGCGACGAGGCGCTGCTGGGCGCCGTCGTGCAGGTCCCGCTCGATGCGCCGGCGCTCGGCGTCGAAGGCGGCCGCGAGCCGGGCCCGGGAGCTGGTCAACTCGGTGAGCTTGACGGCCAGATCGGCCGGTCCGGGGCTGAGCATCAGCCGGGCCAGGGCCGCCCGGGCTCCGGCGAGCACGCCGAGCCCGTAGAGGAGGAGCGGGAGCAGCAGCAGTCCGACGGCGGCGCACAGCAGGGCCTCCGGGTAGCCGGTGATGCCGTGGATCTTGAGGGGGTTGACCTGTTCCCCGTCGAGGGCCAGCAGGACGGGGGTGGCGATGAGGTCGGCGGGGAGGACGAGGGCGGCGCCGACGGCGAGCAGTTCCAGCGGCCACAGGACGGTGGCGGCGAGGAGCACGTAGCCCAGTTCCCGCCAGGTCGCCTGCTCGCTGAAGCGGGTGCGCGCCCACGCCCCGAGCCCCGTACGGTCCGGATCGCGGTGCGGGTCGGGCACGGGCACGGGGTCGACCAGCCGCAGCCGGCGGCGCTCCAGGGCCGCGTAGGGCACTCCGGCCAGGGCGAGCGCGGCGAGCAGCGGGAGGCCGACGAGGACCACGGCGAGAACCGTCCCGGAGACGGCGAGGAGGAGCATGACGAGGAAAGCGAAGGCGCCGCCGAGGCCGCCGCCGAGCAGGTAGGCGGCGGCGCGCCAGGGCCGGGCGGAGCGCAGGTACCGGCCCGGTTCCGGGCCGAGGAGGGAAGGCGGCATGGGTCCACGGTAGGCGGCGGGCGCGGGCGGCGCGGTAGGGCTGGCCCTACCCCTGATACTCGCCCCTGCCCCGCTGACCCGGGGCCGCGCGGACGGTTGTCTGGGAACCATGCTGAAGATCGCGTTGAAGTCGCTGCGGCGGCGCTGGACGGCACAGGTGGGAACCTTCGTGGCGGTGGCCCTGGGGGTCGCGCTGATGACGGTCATGGGGCTGGGGCTCGCCGCGTCGGCGGCGCTGCCGCCGGGGGCCGAGGTGGTGGGCCTCAACTCGATGCTGGGCACCGCGGGCGGGGTCAGCTCGTTCGTGGCGGCGTTCGTGGTGGCGTCGACCTTCTCGTACGCGGTGGCCGCGCGGCGGCGCGAGTTGGGGCTGCTGCGGCTGGCCGGGTCGACGCCGGGGCAGCTGCGGCGGCTGGTGCTGACGGAGGCGGCGGCCGTCGGGCTGGCCGGGTCCGCGGCCGGGATCGCCCTGGGCCTGGAGGGTGCCCCGCTGATGGCCCGCTGGACCGTGGCGCAGGGGCTGGCGCCGGCCGGGTACGCGATCGGGGACCAGAGCTGGCCGCTGCACACGGCGTTCTGGACGGGACTGCTGGTCGCGGTGTCGGGTGCGTACGCCGCTTCCCGGCGGGCGGGCCGGGTCGGTCCGCTGGAGGCGCTGCGCGAGAGCGTGACCGACGAGCGGCCCATGACTCCGGGGCGCTGGGTCGCCGGGGGCGGGCTGCTGCTGTGCGCGGTGGCCTTCGTGGGGTGGCGGCTCGGGACGGATCCGGGCTCGCTGCTCAAGCGCAAGACGTACACCGTGCAGCCGATGCTGCTGATCTCCGCGTGCGGGCTGCTGGCTCCGGTGCTCGTACGGCCCGTCGTACGGCTGCTGATGTGGGTTCCGGTCCGGCTGACCTCCTACGCCGGCCGTCTGGTGCGGGCGAACGCCGCGGCGGGGATCCGCCGGACGGCCGCGGTGGCGGCGCCGGTGCTGGTGATGGTCGCGCTGACCGGATCGCTGCTGGGCTCGGCCTGGACCCTGAAGGAGGCGAAGGCGGTGGAGGCCCGTGCCCGGACCGGCGCGGACTACGTACTGACCGGCGGGCGGCTCCCGGACTCGGCTGCGGGCCGGGGATTCGCCGGCGTCCCCGGGGCGAGCGCCCTCGCGGTGGCCGACACCCGGCTGACGGTGCTGGAGGAGGGGTTCGTGAAGGTGCCGACGGAGGCCTTCGCGGTCGACCCGGCGGCGCTGGCGGAGGTCTCCCGGCTGCCGGTGGTGGCGGGCTCGGTCGCCGACCTGGACGACGGGGGCATCATCGTCACGCAGGAGTGGTGGCAGCACCGGGTCGGGGACTCCGTACCGCTGTGGCTGGCGGACGGCACCGAGACCCGGCTGCGGATCGTGGCCGTGATGAGGACGGGCACCGGCGACAACGGGGCCTACGTGACCCCGCGCAACGCGCCCGGCGCGAAGGTCTCGCGCATCGAGGTCAAGGCTCCCGCGTCCGCGGCCGCGGCGATCGGCGGGGCGGCGGCCCGGTACGGGGCCACGGCCCACACCACGGAGGAGTGGCTGAGGGCGACGCACCCGCGCATCAACCGTTTCACGGTGCTCGGTTACGTCCTGGTCCTGGGCATCGCGCTGCTCTACACGGCGATCGCGCTGGCCAACACGCTGCTGATGGCCACCTCGGACCGGGGCGCCGACCTGCGTCTGCTCCGGCTGGCCGGGGCCACCCGCGGCCAGGTGTTCGCCGTGACGACGGCCGAGTCCCTGCTGGCGGCCGCGGTCGGAGCGCTCCTGGGGACGGCGGTCACGGCGGTCAACCTGGCGGGCATGCGCGCCGCCCTGGCGGTCCTCGGGGTCGACTCGCCGGTGGTCGTCCCCTGGCTGCCGATGGCCGCGGTCGCCGGTGTCTGCGCCGCGCTCTCGGCCCTGTGCACCCTGCTGCCGGCGGCTCACGTCCTGCGCCGCCGGGCGGGGCGGCGCAGGACGCGGTCGGGTGAAGTGCCCGGTGTAGACGCCGGGTTGGCCTCGGTCTGAGCACCCACCGCGAAGGGCCTCCCGGCCGAAGCCGGGAGGCCCTTCGCGCATCTGCGTACGAGGTGTCACTTACCGCCGACGGACTGCAGGTCGGGGCTCTCCACCCGGGGCTCGGGCTCCTCCTCGCGCAGGAACAGCCTGCTCGGCCACCACATCCACCGGCCGACGTCCAGGGTCAGCGCCGTGACGAGGACCGAGCGGACGATCATGGTGTCCAGCAGGACGCCGAACGCCACCGCGAAGCCCAGCTCGGCCGCGAACACCAGCGGCAGCGAGGCCATCGCCGCGAAGGTGCCGGCCAGCACCAGACCGGCCGAGGTGATCACACCACCGGTGGTGGACAGGCCCAGCAGCGCGCCGCGCCGGGTGCCCTGCTCCACCGCCACCTCGCGCACCCGGGTGACCAGGAAGATGTTGTAGTCGATGCCCAGCGCGACCAGGAAGACGAACGTCAGGAGCGGGAAGGAGGCTTCCGCGCCCGCGAAGCCGAAGACGTGGTTGAACACCAGGCTGCTCACGCCGAGGGCCGCGCCGAAGGACAGCACCACCGTGCCCATGAGCAGCAGCGGCGCGACGACCGAGCGCAGCAGCAGCATGAGGATCAGCAGCACCACGACCAGGACGATCGGGATGATCACCTTGGAGTCGCGGGCGGCGGCCGTCTGCGTGTCGAGCATGACCGCCGAGCTGCCGCCGACCTGGGCATCGGCGCGCTCGATCGCGTGGACCGCGGTCCTGGCCTTCGAGACGGTGGTCATCGCGGCCGTGCTGCTGGGGTCGTCCTTCAGCTCACCGAGCAGGATGGCATCGCCGTCCATGACCGTCGGGGGTGAGACGGACGCGATGCCGGGGACGGCGAGCAGGGCGGTCCGCATCTCTTCCCCCGAGACGGCGTTGCCGACGACGAAGATGGGATCGCCGGAGCCGGCCGGGAAGTGCTCCGACCGGATCTGCTCGCCGACGGCCATCTGCGGGGTGTTGGTGAACTGGTCCTTGTTGGCGATCCCGTCGGCCTTGAGGCCGAGGATGCCGAGCGCCATGACGGCGAGCGCGAGCGCGGTACCGATCCACACGAGCCGCGGCCGGCCGGAGACGGCGGTGCCGATCCGGGCCCAGATTCCGCCCTCGGCGGTGGCGGGCGCCCCGTAGGCGGGCTTGACCGGCCAGAAGATCCAGCGGCCGCAGGCCACGAGCAGGGCCGGCATCAGGGTGACCATGGCGAGCAGGCCGACGAGGACGCCGACCGCGCAGGCCGGGCCGAGTCCCTGGGTGGAGTTGAGGGTGGCCAGCATCAGGAGCATCAGGCTGACCGCGACGGTCGCGGCGCTGGCGATGATCGCGGGGCCGGAGCGGTACAGGGCCTCCGCCATCGCCTCGTGCCGGTCCTCGTGCCGCAACAGCTCTTCGCGGTAGCGGGAGATGAGCAGGAGCGCGTAGTCGGTGGCGGCGCCGAACACCAGGACGGTCAGGATGAAGCTGGTCTGCTTGTTCACGACCAGGCCGGCGTTCTTCGCCAGTACGTAGATCACCGCCTCCGAGGTGACCAGGGCGGCGCCCACGGTCAGCAGCGGCAGGAGCGGCAGCAGTGGGCTCCGGTACGTCAGCAGCAGGATCGCGACCACCACGAGCGCGGTGATCGTCGTCAGGGCCCCGCCCCCGCTGAACGCCTTGATCGAGTCGGCCGCGTACCCGGACGGGCCTGCGACGTGGAAGCCGAGACCGTCGGCGTTCTTCTTGCCGACCTCGGTCATCGCGTCGACGACCGTGCCGATCCCCTCCCAGCCCGACTGGTCCGTCTTGACCTGGACCACCGTCTGGATGGCCTTGCCGTCATCGGACTTCACCGGGCCCTGTGCCTGCCCGACGACGTTCTCGATGCCCTTGAAGGCCTCGACGTCGGCCTTGGCCTTGGCCATGTCGGCATCGGTGACCCCGGCGGACCGGTCGTAGACCACGACGGCGGGCAGGGTGCCCGCGGGCATGAACTTCTCGGCCCGCTCCACGACGGAGGTCGACTCCGCGTTGCCGGGCAGCCAGGCCGCGCTGTCGTTCTCTTCCACGTCGCCGAGCTTCCCGGCCAGCATGAGGGCCGGCACCAGCAGGGCCACCCACACCGCGATGACGACCCATTTGCCCAGTCTCCCGCTGGGCAGGGCGGCTATCTTCCGCATCATGTTCTTCCCCCGGTCCTTGTTGCGGAACGACGCGAGGACAAAGAGTGCGGACTTGCCCCCGAGTCGTTAACGGTCAAGAGACTAGGGCACGTTGGCGAGGCCAGAAGGGGGGGAGGGGGGCCCTGGACCCCCCTCCCCCGTGCCCGCTTCCGGCGGCCGGTGACACCCCGGCATCATCGGGGTGACATCCGGGCGCGGCGAGCGGTCAGGACCCGGTGAGGTGCTCCGGGCGCACCGGCGTCTTGTTCAGCTCCAGCCCGGTCGCGGCGCGGATCGCCGCGAGGACGGCCGGGGTGGACGACAGGGTCGGGGCCTCGCCGATGCCCCGGACCCCGTACGGGGAGTGCGGGTCGCCCATTTCGAGGTAGTCGACCGGGAGCGTCGGCACGTCGAGGATGGTCGGGAGCAGGTAGTCCGTGAAGGAGGGGTTCTTCACCTTCGCGGTCTTCGGGTCCACGATGATCTCCTCCATGATCGCGACGCCCAGGCCCTGGACGGTGCCGCCCTGGATCTGGCCGACCACGGACAGCGGGTTGAGGGCCTTGCCCACGTCCTGGGCCGTGGCGAGCTCCACGACCTTGACGAGCCCGAGCTCCGTGTCCACCTCCACGACCGCGCGGTGCGCGGCGAAGGAGTACTGGACGTGGCCGTTGCCCTGACCGGTCCGCAGGTCGAAGGCTTCGGTGGGGCGGTGGCGCCACTCCGCCTCGATCTCCACGACCTCATCCTCCAGGACGTCCGCGAGGGCGGCGAGCACCTCGCCCCCGCCGGTGATCACCTTCCCGTCCTCCAGGAGGAGTCCGGCGCCGGCCCACCCCGCGTGCTCGGCGCCGAACTTGCGCCGGCCCAGCTCCAGGACCCGCTCCCGGACCAGCCCGCAGGAGTTCTTGATGGATCCGCCCGTCATGTACGTCTGGCGGCCCGCCGAGGTCGAACCGGCCGAGCCCACCTGGGTGTCGGCGGGGTGGATGGTGACCTGCTGGACACCGAGCTCGGTACGGGCGATCTGCGCGTGGATGGTGATGCCGCCCTGGCCGACCTCCGCCATGGCCGTGTGGACCAGGGCGACGGCCTCGCCGTTGATGACCTCCAGGCGGACCTTGGCCGTGGAGTAGTCGTCGAAGCCCTCGGAGAAGCCGACGTTCTTGATGCCGACGGCGTAGCCGACGCCCCGGACGACGCCCTCGCCGTGCGTGGTGTTCGACAGTCCGCCCGGCAGCGCGCGCACGTCGGCCGCGCCGTCGGCGCTCTCCCACTGGCGCTCGGGCGGCAGCGGACGCGCCTTGACCCGGCGCAGCAGCTCGGCGACCGGGGCCGGACCCTCCACGACCTGGCCGGTGGGCATGATCGTGCCCTGCTCCATGGCGTTGAGCTGCCGGAACTCCACCGGGTCCATGCCCAGCTTCGCCGCGAGCCTGTCCATCTGGGCCTCGTACGCGAAGCAGGCCTGGACGGCGCCGAATCCGCGCATCGCGCCGCACGGCGGGTTGTTCGTGTAGAGGCCCACCGCCTCGATGTCCACGTCGTCGATGACGTACGGGCCGACCGAGAGGGAGGCCGCGTTCCCGACGACCGAGGCCGTGGAGGAGGCGTAGGCCCCGCCGTCGAGCACGATCCTGCACTTCATGTGCGTGAGCTTGCCGTCGCGGGTGGCGCCGTGCTCGTAGTACAGCTTCGCCGGGTGGCGGTGCACGTGCCCGAAGAAGGACTCGAAGCGGTTGTAGACCATCTTCACGGGCTTGCCCGTGCGCAGCGCGAGGACGCTGGCGAGGATCTGCATCGAGATGTCCTCGCGGCCGCCGAAGGCGCCGCCGACGCCGGCCATGGTCATGCGGACCTTCTCCTCGGGCAGCCCGAGGACCGGGGCGATCTGCCCCAGGTCCGAGTGCAGCCACTGGGTGGCCACGTACAGGTCGACTCCCCCGTCCTCGCAGGGCACGGCGAGTCCGGACTCGGGGCCGAGGAAGGCCTGGTCCTGCATGCCGAAGGTGTACTCGCAGGTGACGATGACGTCGGCGCGCTCGCGGGCCGCCGCCGCGTCCCCGCGCAGGATGGGCTGGCGGTGCACGATGTTCGGGTGCGGGACGTGGCCGGAGTGGTGGTCGTCGCGGTTCTCGTGGACGAGTACGGCGCCGGGCGCGAGCGCCGAGGCCTCGTCCGTGACGATCGGCAGCTCCCGGTACTCGATCTTGATCTTCGCGGCGGCGCGGCGGGCGGTCTCCGGGTGGTCGGCGGCCACCAGGGCCACCGGCTCGCCGTGGTGACGGACCTTGCCGTGTGCCAGGACCGGAGTGTCCTGGAACTCCATCCCGTAGTACTTCACCGGGGTCGGCAGGTCCTCGTAGGTCATGACCGCGTACACGCCGGGCAGGGTCAGGGCCTCGGAGACGTCGATGGACAGGATCTCGGCGTGCGCGACCGTGGACCGCAGGGCCTGGCCCCACAGCATGTCCTCGTGCCACATGTCCGAGGAGTACGCGAACTCGCCGGTCACCTTCAGGGTGCCGTCCGGTCGCAGCGTCGACTCTCCGATGCCGCCCCGGGTACGGGCGCCCTGGGTGACCTCGGTGGGAATGCCGGTGGTGGTGCCAGCCATGATCAGACCGCCTCTTCCTGGAGTCCTTCGTGTTCCCGGCGGGCAGCGGCCAGAGCGCCGTCGCCCTCGCTCCCGCCTGCGACGGTGTCGGTGCCGGTGTCGCGACCCCCGTGCGCGACACGCTGCCCGGCGTAGGCGGCCGGTCCCTCGACCGTCACCACGTCCCGGCCCTCGGCCTGACCGGTCGCGACCAGACAGGAACAGACCGGCACGCCGTCGAGACGGACGGTGCAGGAACCGCATTCGCCCTGCTCGCAGGCGTTCTTGGAGCCGGGCAGGCCCAGCCGCTCCCGCAGCAGGTAGAGGAGGGATTCCCCCTCCCAGACGTCATCGGCTTCTCTCGGACGGCCGTTGACCGTGAGGTTCACGCGCATGTCAGGCAACTCCTTCCGCGCCGGGTCTCGTTCCACGGCGGTCGGCGGGGCGAGGAAGTTCCACGAGCGGCTCTCCTCCTTCGCGTGTGGCCGGAAGTCGTCGCCGGCCGCATGCCCAGAAGTAGATCCCGCGCCCCACGGGGCGAGGCAGTCACCGATCGCTCAGAACAGGCTTCCGCGACGGCTGTGGACGAGCGTGCTTTCATCCGGCCGCACGCCGGTGACCTGCACCGATCCACCTCCCTCACACCGCGCGCCGTGCGAAAGTAGCGATCATGCGGCTACGCGAACTCCTGGACGCCACCGAGCTCGGACTGCTCCTCCTCGTGGGCCATGACACCGAGGACGCCCACTCCTCCTCCTCCGAGGGCCCGCCCGGCGCCCCGCTCGACCGGACCGTTTCCGCCGTCGCGACCAACGACCTGGCCGACCCCGGCCGCTTCCTCACCGGCGGCGAACTCGTCCTCACGGGGCTGGCCTGGTGGCAGCGGGACGGGGACGCCGAGTCGTTCGTAAGCGTCCTGCACCGGGCGGGCGTCACGGCCCTCGCGGCCGGCGAGGTCGAGCACGGACTCGTTCCGCACGACCTCGTGCGTGCCTGCCGGCGCCACGGGCTCCCGCTGATCGCCGTACGGCCGGAGACCTCGTTCGCCGCGATCACCGAGCACGTCCTGCGCCGGCTGCACCGCCGGGACCCCGGCGGCCTCGCCGGCCTGGCGGCCCTGGTCGAACGCCACCGGCGGCTCCTCACCGACCGGGCCGCCCCGGACTCCGTACTGGAGCTCCTGCGGCACACCCTCGGCGTCGACGTGCGCGTCCTGTCCGCGACCGGACGCCAGGTCGCGGGGGCCCGGCCGCCGCTGCGCGCCAGGACGGCGGCGGCACTGGCCGCCCGCTACCTCGCCACCCGCCGCGCGCGCGAGCGGGGCCCCCACCACGTCACGGTCGGCGCCCGCCCCTACTCCCTCGTACCGGTACCGGCGCCCGTCCGGGCAGCCGGCCACGCCGACGAACTGGGCGACTGGTTCGTCGTCATGGAGGCCGACACCTCGCTCTGGCCCGCCCCCGACCGGGAACTCCTCGACAGCACCGTCGAACTGGTCGCCGACGCCCGGGCCGCCCACGAGCAGGCGAAGACGGCGCGCAACGACCTGGCCGACCGCTCCCTCGCCCTGCTGCACGGCGACGTCCCGGCCGAGGAGATCCCCATCCGGCTGCGCAGCACCGCGCAGGCCGTGGTCAGCGGGGTCGGCTACTGGCCGCGCCTCCAGTTCGTGGTCGCCGGGGGCGAGTGGCACGGGGCCCGTCCGGTCCCCGCCGCGGCCCTGCGCGTCCTCCTGGAGGAGGCCCTGCTCCAGGAGGACGGCCCGGTGCCGGTCTCCACGGAGGACATCGCCGCCACCCTCGACGGCGACCGTGCCGTACTGATGGTCCTGGTCCCCGAGCCCTCGGACGCGCACCCCGACCCGGCCCTCGACCACGCCGCCCTCGAGCGCAGGCTCTCCGCGGCGCTCGCCCGCTGGCTCGGCCCGGCGGACAGCGTCTCCATCGGCGTCAGCTCCCCCGTGCCCGAGCCGGGGAACGCCCGCCGTGCCCTGGAACAGGCCCACAACGCCCTGCGGATCGCCCACGCCGCCCCCGGGCAGGTGACGGTCCGCGGCCCGGAGGACCTCACCACCCACATCCTGTCCCTGCTCCCCCTCATCCCCGCCGAAGCCCGCCGCGCCTTCGCCACCCGCCTCCTGGGCCCCCTGCGCGATCACGACGCCCGCCACCGCACCGACCTCCTGACCACCCTGGAGACCTTCCTCGACTGCGACGCCTCCTGGACCGCCTGCGCCGGCCGCCTCCACCTCCACGTGAACTCGCTGCGCCAGCGCATCGCCCGCATCGAACAGCTCACGCACCGCGACCTGTCCCGCCTGGAAACCCGGCTGGACTTCCTGGCTGCCCTGAAATCCGGCTGACCGCCGAAATCGCTAGGGTCGGCTCATGACCGCACTGCCCGACTGGATGTACCCGCCTCGTCTGGAAGGCTGGTTCTCGGAGGACCTGGACCACCTCCCCGAGGCACCCCGTCACACCGAACTGATCGATGGAGCCCTCGTCTTCATGCTGGTGCCCCTGCCCTGGTCGCACACGGAGGTCTGCACCGGGCTGACACCTCGTGGCGCAGGCCCCGGCCGGTTACGAGGTGACCCTTTCGACCACCAGGGCCTACGCCCCCGCCGGCATCTTCCGCGGCACCCTCCGGCGTCCGGTGCCCTTCGAGATCAGCGTGGACCTCGACAAGCTCACGCCGGCCCGCAGCAGCTGAGGAGACGGCAGGGCATCCGGAAGGGGCCGGACTCGTCGGAGTCCGGCCCCTGTCCCGTGCCCGGGCTACGCGCCCCCGGTCACAGCCGCTTCGCGCTCCGCAGGGTCGTCGCGTAGTAGCCGTTGCCGTCGAGGCGGGAGGTGCCGCCCTTGTCGCCGATGGTCGGACCGTTGGCCTCTTCGCGGCTGGATATGAAGATCTGGTGGCCGTCGGTGTCGGTGCCGAGGTAGATGCCCGTGTGGTCCAGCCGCTCCCCGGTGCGCCCGTCCAGCTTGAAGAACAGCACGTCGCCCGGCTGCAGGACGTCGATGGAGGTGGGCCGGGCCTCGGCGCCGACCCCCTTGAGCGGGATGACGTCCACGCCGGTCTTGGAGCGGGCCATGCCGTTCGCGGTGCGCGGCAGGCCGTCCCCGGCGGTGTCGTTGGCCATCAGCGGGAAGCGGGCGCGGTAGCCGAAGACGGTCCGGACGAAGCCGGAGCAGTCCATCGAGCGGGCGCGCATCGCCTCGGGCTTCGCCGTGGTCCCGCTGCGGAAGGTGTACGGGATGCCCAGGTAGTCGTAGAAGTCCGACTCCTCCAGGCGGTAGTCGTTGCCGACCGAGCCGTTGGGGTTGATCGGGCCGAAGTTCGCGTCACCGGCGTACGAGACGCCTTCCGCGTCCTTCTTGACCGGGGCCTGGTCTCCGTACTGGAAGGACATGGCGAAGATGTCGTCCTCCTCGCTGCCGTGGTACTTCTTGTACCACTCCTGGAACCACTGCTCCTTCTCGGCACCGCTGCGCCAGGTCTCCGGCATCAGCCGCACCCAGTTCTCGGTGACCACCCGGGTCTTGGTGGTGGCCGGCTCGGTGAAGGTGCGGCTGGGGCCCGTGAGCGTGGCGGTGCGGGCGCCGTCGGTGAAGGTCGCGAGGATCCCGCCCTTGCCGTCGCGCAGCACGGAACGCTCCGGGTTCTTCAGCCGCTCCCACTTCTGCGCGCCTTCGTCGCCGCCCCCCTTGCCGGCGACGGGGGCGTCGAGGAGCGACTGGATGGCGGGCGCCTTGGCCTGCTCCTCCTTGCGCAGCTCGACGGTGAAGTAGACGCTGCCTGCCAGCAGGGCGACCACGGTGGCCGCGTGCAGGACGGGACGTGTGCGGCGCTTGGACGTGGCGGTCATCGGTTACTCCGGGCGAGGTCGGTCGAGCGGACGAAAGGGCGGGCGGGGGCGGCGGGCCGCGGCGGGGTCACGCGTGCGGCATGACGCCGAGCAGGATGCCGGCGGTCAGTACGACGTACGTCATGAGCGTCGCGGACCCGGTGGCCAGCAGCGTGGCCCCCTTGGGCTGGCGGACCAGCTGGTAGGCGATCAGGCCGGGCACGATGAAGCCGAGGGTCTGGTTCGCGTACAGCAGCGGGAACTTCATCTGCAGCAGGATCACGACGCCGCCCTGGAGCAGCACGCCGATGAGCACGACGGTCGCGAACAGGCGCTTGCCGTAGAGGATCACGTAGCGCTGAGCGACGAGCGTGAGGGCGTACGTCAGGACGGTGACGCCGAGGACGATCGCGGCGCGCTGGAGGTCCTCGATGAGGGTGAGGGCGAGCCAGCCCGGGGTGATCATGCCGCCGGGGGACAGGTTCGTCGTCAGGTAGCAGACGAGGGAGAACAGCAGACCCAGGGCGATGCCGATCGCGGCGATCTCGGGGGTGAGGACGGCGGGGATCAACGGGGTTCTCCTGGGTTAGACCACTGCGGGGGCCGCGGGTGCTGCGGGTTCTCGGGCTGCGGGTTCTGGGGCTGCTGGTTCTGCTGCCGGGGCGGCGGCGGAAGCTGCGGCTGCTGCTGCTGCTGAGGGTGCTGCGGGTGCAGGGGCAGCGGCTGCGGCTGCTGGAGCTGCGGCCACGCCGCCGACGTCAGCTCCGGCCGCTGCTGGCGCTGCTGCGGGTGCTGCTGCTGCGCCGCCTGGTACTGCTGCTGCTCGTACGCGGGCTCGTAGGCCAGGGGCTGCGGCGGGAACTGCTGCTGCGGGTGCTGCTGGTTGCCGTACTGCTGGTTCGCGTACTGCTGCTGGTGCTGCTGCGGGTAGTGCTGGTGCGGGTACTGCTGGTTCGGGTAGTGCTGCCCCTCCCCGCGCGGCGCCGGGATCTGCGGGTTGCGCATCCGGCGCTCCTCCTCGGCCGCGGGCAGGTTCGCGTACGGGTCGAGGTGCTTGAGGTACAGCGTCATGGTCTGGTCGTGCCGTACGTGCTGCACGGGCGCGCCCGGGGTCGGCAGGACCTCGCCGTCCTCCTCGAAGGAGGGCAGCTCGGCGAGGTGCTCCAGCAGGATCTCGCCCTGGCCGTGGATGTTGCCGATGGCCACGAGCGAGGAGTCCGCGCTGAGGTGGTCGAAGAGCTCGTTCATGAACTCCTCGCCGTCGCGCCCGTCGCCGCCGAGGTCCACGGCGCGGTCGCGCCAGTCCGCGGGGATCGCGTCGATGGCGCTCTTCGACGGGTGGCCGATGACGAACACCTTGTCGGGCTGCAGGTCGGGCACGATCTGGCCCATCTGGCCGTTGCGCTCGACCCGGTCCGGCCGGCAGTTGATGACCACGTTCAGCGGGCGGTTGATCGCGCCGAGGTCGAGGAGCTGGTTGATGTTCATCAGCGTCGACTCGGGGTCGTTGGCCGCGAACACGTTCGCGAACCGCAGCCGCTTGTCGCCGGGGCCGACGTAGCGCTCGACGGAGAGCACGCCCGGGTCCGGCGGGGCGTCGTACATGCCCTGCAGCGCGGTCTCGCGGTCGATGCCGAGGAGCTCGGCCACGACCAGCGCGATGGCCACGTTCTCCTTGAAGGTGAACCAGCTGAAGCCGCGCAGCTCCTCGTCGCTGACGATCTCGGGGTCGGCGTAGATGAGCCGGCAGTCCCGGGCGTCCGCTTCCTCCTGGAGGACGTGGAAGCGGTCCTTCTCGGCGGTGACGCAGATGCCGCCGTGCGGCATGGAGCGGGACAGCGAACGGCCGATGTCGTCGAGGGTCGGGCCCATCTCGGCCACGTGGTCCTCGCGCACGTTGCACAGCACGCCGATGGTGGACTGGATCAGCTTGGCCTGGTTGAGCTCCTGGAGCGGCGGCATGACCGCCATGCACTCCATGACCAGCGCGTCGGGCTTGTAGGCCGCCGCGCGGCGCACGATGCCGATCTGCTCGACGACGTTGGCGATGCCGAACTTGCGGTAGACCGGCTCCTCGGTGGCATCCGGGTGGATGAAGCGGGCCGCGGTGCCGGTGGTCTTGGCGACCGTGACCAGATCGCCGCCGCGCAGCGCGCCCGCGACGAGCCGGGTGATGGAGCTCTTGCCGCGGATGCCGTTGACCAGCACCCGGGTGGGTATTTCTTCCAGGTTGGCGAAGTGCCGCCGCTGCTCGATGATGCCGGCGATCAGCATCACGAAGCAGGTGACGAGCAACACGCTGAAGAGAAAGAGCACGGGGTCAGTTCCTTCCGGCCTTGGCAGCCTGGCCGGACCGGCCGGCGGTGCTGCTGGCTTCCCGCTTGCGCAGCTCCTGGAGCTGCTGCCTGATGACTTCCAGGCTGCGGGTGACGGCGCCGACCTCGTCGTGGTGGCGCGGGTAGAGGACGGTGCGGCGGTCGCCGTCCGCCAGGGCTTCGGCGCGCCGCGCGAGTTCGCGCAGCGCCTGGACCACCACGATCTGGAGCCAGCCGAGACAGACCAGGGCGGCCGTGAGGCCGAGCAGTCCGGCCAGCACCGTACGGTTCTGCAGGTTGTACTCGGGGATGGCCAGGCCCTTGGCGGGCTGCCAGCTGACCACGGTCCAGGCGAGCGGCTTGGCGGCGCCGCCGCCTGCCATCGGGACCGCGGCGGCGATGGTGATGTCGTCGTTGCTGCCGCGCAGCACGACGCTGCTGGGGCGCGGGCCCTTGCCGACCTTCTGGTTGGTGCCGGCCACCAGCGCCCGCAGGCTTTCGTTGGGCAGCTGCGAGAAGGCCAGGTAGCCGTTGTTGCCGCCGATGATGCGCTGCTTCTCGTCGATCACCCGGATCTCGCCCAGGCCGGGGCGCTTGAGCAGGGAGTTGAGGAAGTCGATGCGCAGCTCTCCTACCACGGACGCGCCCTTGAGGCCGGGGGCCGCGGCGAACTCGACGATGACCGGCGCGTTGCCGGATTCGAGCAGCGCCACGGGCGCGTCGACGGCGGGTGCCTTGCCCTGCGGGCGCCGGGGCTCGGCCCCGACCTTGGCGGTGATGGTGCCGTCCGCCTGGAGGACGTACAAGGACTCGTAGCGCCCGTGCTGGGTGAGGGTGCGCTCCAGGATCCCGGTCATCTCGGCGGGGGTGGTGGCCGGGCCGATCAGCGAGCCCACGGAGGCGAGGTCCGTGTGCCCCTCGTTGAGGGCGCGGCGGACCCGGTCGGCAAGGGTGTCGGTGCGTTCGCGCTGGTCGTGGACGATCGTCTGCGGTACGCCGACGGAGTCGCCGGCCCGGTTGAGCAGCAGCACCAGGGGCGCGGACCACAGCAGCAGGAGCGCGCCGCAGGTGGCGAGCAGGGCGCGGGCGCCGATCCGGCCGCGGCCGCGGCCGGGGTTGTGCGCCTTCTGGTCCTCGGCGGACTCGCCGAGCAGCTGGCGGCGCAGCCGCTCCAGCGCGGTGCCGATGCGGGCTGCCTCACCGTACTTGGGACGGTTGACCGGCCGGTTCAGGTCTCCGCGGCTGAGCCGGCGGCTCTCCAGGAAGAGCTGGAGCAGCGGCTTCTGCACGGTGCCGATGAGCAGGGAGACGGCGAGGAGGCCGATGACGAGCAGGACGGCCGCGGCGACGATCCCGAAGAAGGGGTCGACGAGGGAGGCACGGTCCTCGGTGACGCTGATCAGGGAGATGACGGTCAGGCCGAGGGCGGTGGCCGCGGTGCCCTTGCCCGCCTCGGGGCCGGTCAGGCTCGCGTAGCCGACGACGGTCCGCTCACCGTCGTTGGAGGGCCCGAGCAGGCTGCCGCTGACGCCGCGGAAGCCGCCGCCACCGGGCTCCTTGGTGGTCAGCGGGTTGGCCTTGGTCTTCCGCGAGGCGATCTTGGCGTACTTCTTGAGCTGCTTGCGGGCCCGCTCGGTCTCTTCCTTGACCTCGTCGGACTGGATCTGCTCGTCGTTGGCGAGGCCGTCGCTGCTGAGGATCTGGCCGGTGTCGTCGCTCACCGCGATGGCACGGAACTTGCCGAGGCTGACGCCGGGGAACCGCAGGCTGCTCGAGGCGACGAGCAGCTTCTGGGGCTGGCCGGGCCAGGACAGTACGGCGAAGGTGAGCAGGCGGGTCTCGCCGTTCTCCAGCCGCACCATGCGCGGGACGAGGCCGTTGGCCTCGGCGAGCTTGGTGTGGTCGATGGCCTTCAGCGGCACGTTCTCGCCGCGCTGGGCCTCGAGCCGTCCGGACTTGACCTCGATGACGGCCGTGCCGCGCCACTTCTGGTAGACGTTGCCGAGCTTGTCGAGCACCGTGTCGGCGGAGACCGGGTCGCCCGCGTTGAAGAGGGTGGCCGTGCGGGAGATGTCGGTGATCGACTCGTCCAGCGAGGCCCGCATCGCGATGGCGCCGTCCTCGGCGAAGTACTGCTGAGAGGTGCGGACCGCCTCGGGGACGGACTCATTGCCCACCTTGCCGAGGTGGAAGGCGGTGAGCGCGGCAAGTGCGAGCAGCAGCGCGGACAGCGCGGCGATGGGCGGCCGGATGCCGCCCAGCAGCGACATGTCAGCCCTTCGGCGGGCCTTCTGCCGCCGCTTCGTGCGCGACGCGGACAACGGGACTCCTGTGGATGTGGGTAATGGTGCGGGTGCGGGTGCGGGTGGTCGCTGTGGGCGACCCCTCCGGTGAGTGGACGTCTCCCCGGTCCTAACGGTTCGCCAGGGGCTCCAGTCCGTCCTCGCTGCCGCCCCGGTTGAGCAGGGTGCCCTGGGTGCGGTCGTACGCGAGCTGGTAGCGGGCACGCCGCTCGGCCGACAGCCCGCTGCCGTTCTTCAGCGCGGTGGCGAGGTCGATCAGCCGGTGATCCTTGACCGCTCCGGTCTCGGGCAGCTTGACCGCGGGGTCGGTGACCTCGAGGTCCGGCGGCAGCTCCACGAAGGTGGGGACGTAGCGGGCCTTGACGTCCCACTTGCCGTTCTTCTCGGCGAACTCGAACCAGCCGATGACGCCCTCCTCGGACAGCCCGCTGGGCACCTCGTGCCGGGCGAGCTGGTTGCCGAGCCCGTACGCGACCCAGATGTCGCCGACCTTCTCCATGGGCTGCACGACGTGGGCGTGGTGGCCGATGACCAGGTTGATGCCGGTCTTCTCGGCGACCTTCTTGGCGAGGCTCAGCTGGAGCGAGTTCGGGGCGGGCTGGTGCTCCTTGCCCCAGTGGATGCTGAGGATGACGACCTCGGCGCCGGCGGCGCGGGCGGCCTTCTCGGCGGCCGAGATGGCATCGAGCGAGGTCTTGTTGGCCAGCCAGGGCTTGTCCGCGGGCACCTGACGCCCGTTGAACCCGCCGGCGAAGGAGATCTGCGCGACCTTGACGCCCTTGACGTCCATGATCAGCGGCTTGGCGCCCTCCGCCTGGCTGCGGGCGGAGCCGGTGTGCTTGAGGCCGGCCTTGTCGAGGGCGTCGAGGGTCTGCTTGACGCCTCCCACACCGTGGTCGAGCGCGTGGTTCGACGCCGTCGAGCAGGTGTCGTACCCGAGGTCCTTGAGCGTCGTGGTGATCTGCGGCGGCGCGATGAAGTCCGGGAAGCTCTGGAACGGCCCCTCCGGCTTGCCCAGCACCGGCTCCATGTGGCAGATCGCCAGGTCGGCCTTGCTGATGACCGGCTTCACCCCGGCCATGATCGGCCCGAAGTCCATGCCGCCCTTGCCCTTGGCCTTGGCGTCCTGCTCGGCCTGAGTGGTCAGCTCGGGGTGGATGAGTACGTCACCGGCAGCGGCCACGGTGAAGGAGCGTCCACCGGCCCCGGTCGACAGACGGCCCTTGGCATCGCCACCGGATCCCCCGTCTCCGAGGAGTCCACAGCCGGCGAGGGCTGTCGACAGGAGCAGGGTGAGCGCTCCGGTGCGGAGCGTGACGAGAGAGGCGGATATCTTCACTCGGTCTATCTTTATCCGATCATGACTCCGTTCCTCGCGAAACGTATAACGATTAAGGCAACTCTGTGCGCAGTGGCCGCCATGGCGGCGATTGTGGCGTATTTCACGCTCTCCGCAGGGCAACCATCGGGCGAAATGCAGGTGAATTCCAGACCTTCGGCGGCACCGGGGGTCGACCTGGAAAAGCGGATTACGGCATTCACCCAGGGATTCGGGGAGCACGGGGGCTACCGGATCCCCACGGCGGACGAGCGCCGGACGGTCACCCAGGGTGTCGCCCTGCTCCTCGACGGCGAGGAGCAGGCTGCCCGCGAGCGCCTGGCCGAGGTCGATTTCACGGTGCAGGCCTTCACGGACACGGCGAGCGGCCGCGACTTCGCCGAGATCGCCGACGCGGCGAGCACTTCGGGCTCGGCGAACCGGGGTTGGGGCCGGGTGTACGTGAACCTGGGCGTGCGGCCGAGCTGGAGCGTGCAGGTCCCCCACCCCATCGCCGACCAGGAGACCGAGCGGCTCGGCGCCCGGGTGCTGCGCGGGGCGCCCGGCGGAGTGCTGGTGCTGGCCGGTGCCCACCGGACCGCCGGCGAGGGGGACGCGGCCGATGTGGCGCACCGCACGGACTCGGTGTTCCACCAGGTGATCGAGGAACTGATGGAGCGCCGCCTGCCGGGGGTGCAGCTGCACGGCTTCGCCAACGAGTCCTTCCCCGAATTCGAGGCCGTGGTCTCGACGGGGGCCGGGGACCGGGCATCGTCCGAGGCCAGGGTCCTGTCGGCGGCGCTGGCCGACGAGGGCCTGGAGGTCTGCCGGGCCAATGTCCGGAAATGCAAACTGGCCGGAAGCTCGAACGAGCAGGGCCAGGTGGCGGCCGAGGAAAAGCTGCGTTTTCTCCACATTGAGCTCGCAAGGGCGATAAGGACGGACAACGGGCGCCTCGACGATGTGACAGAGGCGATAACGGTCCTCACCAAGCGTTGGTCGAAATCTTGACAATTTCGACCCACTTGTCCGCATTTGACTCTTGCGGTGACCGCACGTCGAAAAGGCCGGCTCCCACCGGAGCCGGCCCCTCGTGACCACTCAGACGTTGAAGCGGAACTCGACCACGTCGCCGTCCTGCATGACGTAGTCCTTGCCCTCCATGCGGGCCTTGCCCTTGGAGCGGGCTTCGGCGACCGAGCCGCATTCGACCAGGTCCGCGAAGGAGATGATCTCCGCCTTGATGAAGCCGCGCTGGAAGTCCGTGTGGATCACACCGGCGGCCTCGGGGGCGGTGGCGCCCTTCCTGATGGTCCAGGCGCGGGTTTCCTTCGGGCCGGCCGTCAGGTAGGTCTGCAGGCCCAGGGTGGCGAAGCCCACACGGCCGAGGGTGGCCATGCCGGGCTCTTCCTGGCCGACCGACTGGAGGAGTTCGAGCGCCTCGTCGTCCTCGAGCTCGATGAGCTCCGCCTCGAGCTTGGCGTTGAGGAAGATCGCCTCGGCCGGGGCCACCAGCGCGCTCTGCTCGGCCTTGAAGGCGTCGTCCGTCAGCTCGTCCTCGTCCACGTTGAAGACGTAGAGGAACGGCTTGACCGTGAGGAGGTGCAGCTCGTGGAGCAGGTCGCCCTGCTCCGTGCCCTTGGAGATGCCCTTGGAGAAGAGGGTGTCGCCCGCTTCGAGGATCTTCTGGGCCTTCTCGACGGCGGCGAGGACCGCGACCTTCTCCTTCTGGAGACGGGACTCCTTCGTCAGGCGCGGCACCGCCTTCTCGATGGACTGGAGGTCCGCGAGGATCAGCTCGGTGTTGATGGTCTCGATGTCGTCCTTCGGCGAGACCTTGCCGTCGACGTGGACGACGTTCTCGTCCTTGAAGGCGCGGATGACCTGGCAGATCGCGTCCGACTCGCGGATGTTCGCGAGGAACTTGTTGCCGAGGCCCTCGCCCTCCGACGCACCGCGCACGATGCCCGCGATGTCGACGAAGTCGACCGTCGCCGGGAGGAGCTTGGCGGAGCCGAAGATGCCGGCCAGGACGCCGAGGCGGGCGTCCGGAACGCCGACGACGCCGACGTTCGGCTCGATCGTGGCGAACGGGTAGTTGGCCGCCAGCACGTCGTTCTTGGTCAGGGCGTTGAACAGGGTCGACTTGCCGACATTCGGCAGGCCGACGATTCCGATCGTGAGCGACACGTTGGCGACTTCCCGTAGCTGGAGGGGGCGGCGGCCCGGAGTGGGCCAAGGAGCAGTTTACTTTCGATGAGGGGGCACGGATGTACGCGTGTCCGGGCACGCGATCGGCAGCCTCCCCGCCTAGTTTTGGGGGGTGGAGCGATACAAGGCGCGTACGGTACGTCACCCGGCGGAGCGGTCGGCGGAGCAGTCCCCCCAGCGGGCGCCGACGCCGGTACGCCGGCTGCCGCGGCCCAAACTGACCGGGCTCGGCGGCGGGCTCTTCGCCTGCGCCGCGATGTTTCTGATCGGCGGCCTCGACTGGCTGCTGTTCGACGCCTCGCTGTTCGTCTACGGCCTGTTCTTCCTGCCCGTCGCGGCGGCCACCGCCCTGTGGGTGCGGCCCGCCGACCTGATCACCGCCCCGATCGCCGCCCCGATCGCCTTCGCCGCCGGAGTGTGGCCCGTGTCGGGCGGCTCCGGCGGCTTCGCAGGCGAGGTGATGGGGCTGGTGTCCGCGCTGTCCCTGCACGCCGGCTGGCTGTACGCCGGCACGCTCGTGGCGGCGCTGATCGCGGTGGTGCGCAAAGCCGTCCTCATCGGCCGCCGCCGGATGCCCCGCCGCGTCGCCTGAGCCCGGCGGGGCCGGGTCCGGGGCGGCCGCGGCCGGGGCAGGGACCCGGACCGGGACCGGCGGCTACTGCGCCGCCCCGGGAGCGGGACCGGCGGCTACTGCGCCGCCGCCGCCGAGCGCGCCGCCATCGCCGCGCCCACGATGCCCGCGTTGTTCTGCAGCTCCGCCGGCACGATCCGCGCCCGGACGCCCTCGATCAGCGGCAGGAACTTCTCCGGCTTGCGGCTCACGCCGCCGCCGATGATGAAGAGGTCCGGGGAGAACAGCATCTCCACGTGCGCCAGGTACTTCCCGACCCGGCGCGCCCAGTGCTCCCAGGTCAGCTCCCCGTCGTCCTTCGCCTTCACCGAGGCCCGCGTCTCCGCGTCGTGGCCCTTCAGCTCGAGGTGGCCGAGCTCGCTGTTGGGCACCAGATGTCCGTCCGTGAAGAGCGCGCTGCCGATCCCGGTGCCCAGCGTGAGCAGGATGACGGTGCCGTCGACCCCGCGCCCCGCCCCGTAGGCCATCTCCGCGACCCCGGCCGCGTCCGCGTCGTTCAGGACCGTCACCGGACGGCCGTCCAGGCGCGAGGAGAGCAGCGCCGCCGTGTCCACACCGACCCAGGCCTTGTCCATGTTGGCCGCCGACCGGGTCACCCCGCCCGTGACCACCCCGGGGAAGGTGACCCCCACCGGGCCGTCCCAGTCGAAGTGGCGCACCACCTCGACGACGCAGCCGGCCACCCCGTCGGGGGTGGCCGGCTGCGGTGTCAGCACCTTGTGGCGCTCCTGCGCCAGGTCGCCACGGTTCAGGTCCACGGGAGCGCCCTTGATCCCGGAACCGCCGATGTCCACGCCGAAGATCTCCATGGACCCCACCGTACGAAAGGACCGGCCGGAGCGCCCTGCCGAGGAGATGCCTACTTCTGTACGCCCCCGGCCGCGCCCGAGGCCGCGCCCGGCGGCGCCACGAGCTCCGCCGCCTCCGCGCGCAGGTCGCGGCGCAGTTCCTTGGGCAGGGAGAAGACGATGGACTCCTCGGCCGTCTTGACGATCTCCACGTCCGCGTACCCGCGCACGGCCAGCCACTCCAGCACCTCTTCGACCAGCACCTCCGGCACCGAGGCGCCCGAGGTCAGACCGACGGTGGTGACGCCCTGGAGCCAGGCTTCGTCGATCTCGCTGGCGAAGTCGACGAGGTACGAGGCCTGCGCGCCCGCGTCGAGGGCGACCTCGACGAGGCGGATCGAGTTCGAGGAGTTCTTGGAGCCGACGACGATGACCAGGTCGCAGTCCTTGCCCATCACCTTGACCGCCTCCTGGCGGTTCGAGGTGGCGTAGCAGATGTCGTCGCTGGGCGGCGAGACGAGCAGCGGGAACTTGGTCTTCAGTGCGTCGACCGTCTCCATCGTCTCGTCGACGGAGAGGGTGGTCTGCGACAGCCAGACGACCTTCGACTCGTCGCGGACGGTGACCTTCTCCACGTCGTGCGGGCCGTCCACGATGGTGATGTGGTCCGGGGCCTCGCCGGAGGTGCCGATGACCTCCTCGTGGCCCTCGTGGCCGATGAGGAGGATGTCGAAGTCCTCGTTCGCGTAGCGGATGGCTTCCTTGTGGACCTTGGTGACCAGCGGGCAGGTCGCGTCGATCGTCGCGAGCTTGCCGCGCGCCGCCTCCTCGTGCACCACGGGGGCCACGCCGTGCGCGGAGAACATCACGATGGAGCCCTCGGGGACCTCCTCCGTCTTCTCGACGAAGACGGCTCCCTTCCGCTCCAGGGTCTGCACGACGTACTTGTTGTGGACGATCTCGTGCCGCACGTAGACCGGCGCGCCGTACTGTTCGAGAGCCTTCTCGACGGCGATCACGGCTCGGTCCACGCCCGCGCAGTAGCCGCGCGGGGCGGCGAGGAGAACGCGGCGGGATGCGGGAGCGGGGGCGTCAGCAGTCATGGGCTCCATCGTACGGGGGTGTCCAGCAGGCCGGGGGTCGCC
The DNA here is from genome assembly GCF_042730015.1 of Streptomyces sp. NPDC059957. Taxonomy (NCBI): domain Bacteria; kingdom Bacillati; phylum Actinomycetota; class Actinomycetes; order Kitasatosporales; family Streptomycetaceae; genus Streptomyces; species Streptomyces sp. NPDC059957. The sequence goes on from NZ_JBHWMB010000011.1 coordinate 138,767, forward strand.
CGTTCGGCACAAACTGGGTCGAACATCCGCACCTGCCTTACCCCCGGAGGAAAGATGGCGTCCGCGACGGATCCCAGTACGCCGCCCGGCCCGTCCGGCCCCTCGTCCGGCACGTCCGGCGGCCCGTCGCCCGCGCCCGGCACCTCGCTCCGCCGCAGTCTCGGATTCCGGGACCTGGTGGTCTACGGGCTGCTCTTCATCGCCCCCATGGCCCCGGTCGGCGTCTTCGGCACCCTCGACGCCAAATCGCACGGCGCCGTCGCCCTCGTCTACCTCGTCGCGACGGTGGCGATGGCCTTCACGGCCTTCTCCTACGCGCAGATGGTGCGCGTGGCCCCGCAGGCCGGCTCCGTGTTCACGTACGCCCGAAAGGGCCTCGGCGAGGGTCCCGGGCTGATCGCCGGCTGGATGGCGATGCTCGACTACCTGCTGATCCCGGCGGTCGCGTACCTCTTCTCCGGGATCGCCATGAACGCCCTGGTCCCGGAGGTCTCCCGGTGGGTGTGGACGGCCCTGGCGGTGGTCGTGACCACCGCGCTCAACCTGTGGGGCGTACGGGCCGCCGCGCGCGTGGGCTTCGCCGTGCTGGCCATGGAGATCGCGGTCCTGCTGGTGTTCCTGGTCTCGGCGGTGACCGTACTGGTCCGGGGCGCGGAGCACCGCGGCTGGCTCTCCCCCTTCACCGGCGACGGCTCGCTCGGCGGGTTCTCCACGGCCGCCGTGCTCGGCGCGGTGTCGGTCGCGGTCCTGTCCTACCTGGGCTTCGACGCCATCGCCTCCTTCGCCGAGGAGGTCACCGGCGGCAGCGCGAAGGTGGCGCGGGCGGTGCTCTTCTGCCTGGCAGTGACCGGGGTGCTGTTCATCGCCCAGACCTATCTGGCGGCCCTCCTCAGCCCCCTGACGGCGGCGGAGCTGGCGGCCGACCCGGGGAAGCAGGGCTCGGCCTTCTACACGACGGTCGAGGCCTCCGTGGGGATGTGGCTGCACGACCTGGTCGCCATCAGCAAGGCCATCGGGGCCGCCTTCGCCGCCCTGGCCGGGCAGGCCGCGGCGGGCCGGCTGCTCTTCGCGATGGCCCGCGAGCGGCGGCTGCCCCGCTTCCTCTCCCACACCTCGCACGGGACCCCGCGGCCGGCCCTGCTGCTGGCGGCGACGGTCACCCTGATCGCGGCCGTGTGGGCGGCCCGGCGCGACGACGGGCTGGACCACCTGGTCTCGGTGGTCGACATCGGGGCGCTGGTGGCCTTCACGCTGCTGCACGCCTCGGTGGTCGGCTGGTTCGTGGTCAAGCGCCGCGAGGGGGCTCCGAACTGGTTCAAGCACCTGGTGATCCCGGTCCTCGGCGCCGCCGTGACCGTCGCGGTGATCGTCGAGGCCTCCTGGACGGCGCAACTGGTGGGGGCGGTGTGGCTGCTGGTCGGCCTGTGCGTCCTGGTGGCCCAGCGCGGGCGACGCGGGCAGGACGAGGACTCCCTGCCCGACGCCCGTGTCGGTGCGGGCGGTTAGCCTGCGTGCATGGGTCTGAATTCGTCGGCTGACGCGCCGCTGCCGGTCGGTCAGGTGTCCCGGCTTATCGGGGGCTGGATCGACAAGCTCGGTCAGGTGTGGGTGGAAGGGCAGATCACGCAGCTCTCGAGGCGGCCGGGAGCGGGGGTGGTCTTCCTGACGCTGCGCGATCCCTCGCACGACATCTCCCTGAGCGTGACCTGCTTCCGGCAGGTCTTCGACGAGGTCGCGGACTCCGTGACGGAGGGCGCGCGCGTGGTCGTGCTCGCCAAGCCCGAGTGGTACGCCCCGCGCGGGCAGCTGTCCCTGCGGGCCACCGAGATACGGCCCGTCGGCATCGGCGAGCTGCTCGCCCGGCTGGAGCGGCTCAAGCGCTCCCTCGCCTCCGAGGGGCTCTTCGCGCTGGACCGCAAGAAGCCGCTGCCGTTCCTGCCGCAGCTGATCGGGCTGGTGGTGGGGCGGGCCTCGGCGGCCGAGCGCGATGTGCTGGAGAACGCCCGGCGCAGGTGGCCCGCGGTCCGCTTCGAGGTCCGCAACGTCGCCGTCCAGGGGGTGCACGCGGTGCCCCAGGTGATCCAGGCGGTCAAGGAGCTGGACTCCATGCCCGAGGTGGACGTGATCATCGTGGCCCGCGGCGGCGGCAGCGTGGAGGACCTGCTGCCCTTCTCCGACGAGGAGGTCGTACGGACCGTCGCGGCGGCCCGTACGCCCGTGGTCTCGGCGATCGGACACGAGCCCGACTCCCCGCTGCTGGACCTGGTCGCGGACCTGCGGGCGTCCACGCCCACGGACGCGGCGAAGAAGGTGGTCCCGGACGTGGGCGAGGAGCTGGAGCGGGTGCGCCAGCTGCAGGGCCGGGGGCTGCGCGCCGTGCGCGGGCTGCTCGACCGGGAGGAGCGGGGGCTCGCGCACGCGCTCGCGCGGCCGGTCTTCGTCCATCCCCGGCGGATGGTCGAGACCCGGGAGGCGGAGGTGGACGCGCTGCTGGCCCGCGGCCGCCGGACCCTGGGGCACTTGCTGGACCGGGCCGATTCGGAGCTGGCGCACACGCTCGCCCGCGTGGTGGCGCTGTCCCCGGCCGCCACGCTGGAGCGCGGGTACGCGGTGCTCCAGCGGGCCGACGGGCACGTGGTGCGCTCGCCCGAGGACGTCTCGGCGGGCGATGTGCTGCGGGCGCGGGTGGCGGAGGGCGAGTTCCCGGTGCGGGTCGCCGCCGCCGAAGAGCCCTCGTAGGCGGGTCGCCTCACCGGCGGGTCGTTTCACCGGCAGTTCGTTTCACACTGCCGCAACAATTTTCGGTGTATTACACATTTAAGGTGGGAGCGGGAATGGCCGAGACCGATACGGCGCTGGGGTACGAGCAGGCCCGGGACGAGCTGATCGAGGTCGTCCGCAAGCTGGAGGCCGGCGGCACCTCACTGGAGGACTCCCTCGCGCTCTGGGAGCGCGGCGAGGAGCTCGCGAAGGTGTGCCGCCACTGGCTGGAGGGGGCCCGCGCCCGGCTGGACTCGGCGCTGGCGGCGCGCGAGGCGGCCGAGGGGGCCGGTGGGGAGTGATCCCGATCACCCGGAGACAGATTTAGTTGAATTTTCATCTACTTTCGTCGTAGTCTCTGGGCATCGCTTCAGCAGTCCCGTACAGAAGAAGGCTTTCCGATGTCTCTCGTTCTCGACGCCGCCGCTCAGGACCTCCTCTTCCGTGAGGCCCGTACCGCCAACACGTTCTCCGATGAGCCGGTGACCGAGGAGCAGGTCCAGGCGATCTACGACCTGGTGAAGTTCGGCCCGACCGCGTTCAACCAGACGCCGCTGCGCATCACCCTGGTCCGCTCCCCCGAGGCCCGCGAGCGCCTCGTCAAGCACATGTCCGAGGGCAACCAGGCCAAGACCTCCGCCGCCCCGCTGGTCGCGATCCTGTCCGCGGACAACGAGTTCCACGAGGAGCTCCCGCAGCTGCTCCCCCACTTCCCGCAGGCCAAGGACGTCTTCTTCTCCGAGCGCCCGCTCCGCGAGCAGTCCGCGCTGCTCAACTCCGCGCTGCAGGCCGCGTACTTCATCATCGGCGTCCGCGCCGCCGGCCTGGCCGCCGGCCCGATGACCGGCGTGGACCCCGCCGGCGTCGAGAAGGAGTTCCTGGACGCCGACCACACCCTGCTGATGGTCGTCAACATCGGCAAGCCGGGCGAGGACGCCTGGTTCGCGCGCTCCCCGCGCCTGGAGTTCGACCAGGTCGTCACGACCGTCTGAGCCTCACCCCGCAGGCAGTGAACGAAAAGGCCGCGCTCCCCGGATACCGGGGAGCGCGGCCTTTTCACTGCGTCTCGCCGCGCGCTACGAGCCCTGCTTGAACTCCAGCGCCGCGGCCATCGCGCCGAGCTGCTCGAAGGAGGCCGTCCCGGTCACCACCGTGACGTAGCCCTGCTCCTTGCGCACGAGGGCGTCGTACTTCTCGCCGTCCCAGCGCTCCCAGACCTGGTCCCCGACCTGCTGGGTCTCCCCGGTGGCCTGCGCCCTGCGGGTGACCTTCCCGATGTACTTGTCCGTGACGTCCGCGGACTGCTCCACCGCCACGTACTGCTGCTGCGGGTCCAGGAAGCCCAGGTGCCAGGCGCTGGCCTCCTTGCGCGCGAAGCCGACCGAGGTCGCCCGCCACTGCGGCGGCAGCCCGACGGGCACCGCCACGGGGTACGGAGCCGCGCGCCGGGCGGTGATGCTCTCGACGCGGTAGTCGACCACCCTCGTCGGATCGGCCTTCTCGTCATGTGGGATGACCAAATAGATCCCCCCGACCACGAGCCCGATCACCGCCAGCGACCGGATCATGTCCACGACCGTCTGCTTGCCCTTCATACCTGCCACGCCACCATCGTCCCGCATGGCCCGGGGCGATCACCGCCGGGGTCGAGATGGCGCGCCACGGGCAGCGCAAGATGTCCGCTCAGGACAATCAGCTGACCGATATGGCGCTCATACGTGACCCGGTCTGCTCAATATGTCGACGTACCGATAGAGTCGAGGGACCCTCACTCCCGGCCGTCGCCGTACAGAAAGGTGCGCTCCGATGACCGAGCACAACCTGCCGCCCCAGCTCGAAGTCTCTCCGGAGGCACCCGACCGCAACCTCGCCCTGGAACTCGTACGGGTCACCGAGGCCGCCGCCATGGCCGCGGGCCGGTGGGTCGGGCGCGGTGACAAGCTCGGCGCCGACGGCGCTGCCGTCAACGCGATGCGCACCCTGATCTCCACCGTCTCGATGAACGGCGTCGTCGTCATCGGCGAGGGCGAGAAGGACGAAGCCCCGATGCTCTTCAACGGCGAGCGGGTCGGCGACGGCACCGGTGCCGAGGTCGACATCGCCGTGGACCCCATCGACGGCACCACCCTGAACGCCAAGGGCATGCCGAACGCCATCGCCGTCCTGGCGGCCGCCGACCGCGGCACCATGTTCGACCCGTCCGCGGTGTTCTACATGGAGAAGCTGGTCACCGGTCCCGAGGCCGCCGACTTCGTCGACATCAACGCCCCGGTCTCCGTCAACATCCGCCGCGTCGCCAAGGCCAAGAACATGGCCGTGGAGGACGTCACGGTGATCATCCTCGACCGCCCCCGCCACGAGGGCATCGTCAAGGAGATCCGCGAGACCGGCGCGCGCATCAAGTTCATCTCCGACGGAGACGTCGCCGGCTCGGTCCTGGCCGTCACGGAGGACAGCGGCATCGACCTGCTGCTCGGCATCGGCGGCACGCCCGAGGGCATCATCTCGGCCTGCGCGATCAAGTGCATGGGCGGCACCATCCAGGGCAAGCTGTGGCCCAAGGACGAGGCCGAGCGCCAGAAGGCGATCGACGCCGGCCACGACCTGGACCGCGTCCTGTTCACGGACGACCTGGTCTCCGGCGACAACGTGTTCTTCGTCGCCACCGGCATCACGGACGGCGAGCTGCTGCGCGGCGTCCACTACCGCTCGGAGACCGCGACGACCTCCTCGCTGGTCATGCGCTCGAAGTCGGGCACGATCCGGCAGATCGACTCGACCCACCGCCTCTCGAAGCTCCGCGCGTACAGCGCGATCGACTTCGACCGCGCCAAGTAGGCCACGGGCGACGGCACGGCATCACGGAAGGGGCGCTCCCGCGTGCGGCGGGGGCGCCCCTTCCGTATGCCTGCAGCGCTGCGGGCCGACGAAGCTCCGGCTCTACGAGGCTTCGCGCAGCTCCCCCGCCCGGCGCCGCCGGCGGGCCAGCACCACCCGGCGCTCGGCGGCCGTCAGACCGCCCCAGACTCCGTAGGGCTCGGGCTGGATCAGCGCGTGCTCCCGGCAGGCGACCATGACGGGGCAGCGGGCACAGACCCGCTTGGCAGCGTCCTCACGGGACAGCCGGGCGGCGGTCGGCTCCTTGGACGGGGCGAAGAACAGGCCCGCCTCGTCGCGCCGGCACACCGCGTCCGCGTGCCATGGACCGTCCTCTTCCCTGGCCGGCACCCGCGGCTTCGGCACGACCGCCGCCGGGCGCCCCTGAAGACTCTGGACGGCGGCTACCTGCAGGGACTGGCGCGGCGGATGCGGCACGGTCTACTCCTGACGACGTATACGCGAGCGAGAGGCGACGCACCTGTCCCTACCCGCTGTGCGCGCCCCTATGCACCCTGTGCCGCCGATCCGGCCGGTTCGACCGAAAGGTGATCCCGCCCGGCCCCGCCCGGGACGGCCCCGGGCGACCCCGCCCGGCCCCGCCCCCGTCACCCGGACGTCACGCGGCGGACGGCGTCCAGTCGGGGCGGCGCCCCAGGAAGGCGAGCAGCGCACCGACCGGATCGGCGTCCGGATCGGGGGCGGGGAGGAGCGCCGGGCCGTACGCGAACCCGCGCAGCGGCTCCGCGAGCGCCCGGGCCGCCGGGCTCAGGGCCGTGGCGAGGGCGGGGGTCAGCGGGGAGACCTGGCCGGTGGCGACGGCGATGTCCCAGGCGTGGACGGCCGCGTCGAGGGCGGCCGCGGCGACCGCGGTCTCGGCGTCGAGGGTGAACGGGGGCAGCGGGACGGCCACCTCGGCGGTGCCCGGCTCCACCCCCGCGAAGGCTTCGGCGGCGGCGGCGAGGGCGGGCTCCAGCAGCTCCTCGGGGCTGCCGGCCAGGGCGCCGGTGGGCGCGAAGGGGTCCTCGGCCGGTCCCGGCCCTCCGGTGAGGCGGCCCGCGTAGGCGAGCTGATCGCCCGCCGCGTGCTGGAGCACTTGGCCGACATTCCACTGGTCGCACGGCGTCGGCGCGCTCAGGGCGCCGGCCGGTACGGCTCCCGCGACGGAGCGCAGGGCATCGTATGCCTGGTCGAGCAGGTCCCACTTGGATACGGTCATGGGCCGACCCTACGAGAACTTACCGGCCAAAGAGGCTTATTTCAGAGGCAGTTGCCCGCGCGTCGATCTTACCGGGTACCCTCCCACCCCTTGCGGATCCTGCGCGCCAGGTCCACCAGGCGGGCGCCGAGCTTGGGGCGGGCCTCGATGTTGCCCAGCAGCGCGAAGCCGCGGACGATCACGACCGGTGCCTGCGGATCGGTCTCGCCGCGCCCCTCGCCGTGCACCTCGAAGTTGCCGAGGACCCCGCTGCCGTAGCCGCGCAGGGTGACGTTCTCCGGGACCAGGATCTCGACGTTGCCGAGGATGCTGGTCACGTTGATCTCGGTGACCTGCTGCTCGAAGACCGCCTGGGTCAGGTCGATGCTGATGTCCCCCATGACGGAGATCGCGCGGGTGTGCGCGCCCGGCCGCCAGCGCCCCTTGCGGGAGGAGCTGCTGCACACGGCCACGACCGTCTCGACGGGCGCGCCCGCGGGCGATTCCGCGTACGCGGGCTCCTGCCGGCTGCCGGCGCCGGGTGCGGGCAGGTCCCGTACGAGCACGTCCAGCTCGGCGACCGTCTTGACCGCGTACAGCGAGTCGAGCCGGTCCGAGTGCTCCTCGGCGGTCAGCCGGCCCTCGGCGACGGCGTCGGCCAGGATGTGCGCGATCCGGTCCCGGTCCGCGTCGGAGGCGCGCAGCCCGTGTGCGGGTGCGGGGGCCGGCGCGGGGGCCGGCGCGGATGAGGGCTGCTTTTCCAGGTCCACGGGCCCCAGCATAGCGAGACACGATAGATCGCGATACTGGCCAGTGAGCCTTACCTCACAACAAAAGCCACCGGAAGAGGTCCTACGCTGGATACCGCGCTGCCAAACGGTCGTCAGCGCCGTCTGCCGAGTGAGGGAATGACTGCCGTCATGCCAGAGTTTGCGTACACCGACCTGCTGCCCCTGGGCGAGGACTCCACCCCGTACCGCCTGGTGACCTCCGAAGGCGTCTCGACCTTCGAGGCCGACGGCCGTACGTTCCTCAAGGTCGAGCCGGAGGCGCTGCGCAAGCTCGCCGAAGAGGCGATCCACGACATCCAGCACTTCCTGCGCCCCGCGCACCTCGCGCAGCTGCGCCGCATCATCGACGACCCCGAGGCTTCGGCGAACGACAAGTTCGTCGCCCTCGACCTCCTCAAGAACGCGAACATCGCGGCGGCCGGCGTCCTGCCGATGTGCCAGGACACGGGCACGGCGATCGTGATGGGCAAGCGCGGCCAGAACGTCCTGACCTCCGGCGGTGACGAGGAAGCCCTCTCCCACGGCATCTACGACGCCTACACCCGCCTGAACCTGCGCTACTCGCAGATGGCCCCGGTCACCATGTGGGAGGAGAAGAACACCGGCTCGAACCTGCCCGCGCAGATCGAGCTGTACGCGACCGACGGCGGCGCGTACAAGTTCCTCTTCATGGCCAAGGGCGGCGGCTCCGCCAACAAGTCCTTCCTCTACCAGGAGACCAAGGCGGTCCTCAACGAGGCCTCCATGATGAAGTTCCTGGAGGAGAAGATCCGTTCGCTCGGCACGGCGGCCTGCCCGCCGTACCACCTGGCGATCGTGGTCGGCGGCACCTCGGCGGAGCACGCCCTCAAGACCGCGAAGTACGCCTCGGCCCACTACCTGGACGAGCTCCCCACCGAGGGCTCCCCCCTGGGCCACGGCTTCCGCGACGAGGCCCTGGAGCAGCAGGTCTTCGAGCTGACCCAGAAGATCGGCATCGGCGCGCAGTTCGGCGGCAAGTACTTCTGCCACGACGTCCGCGTCGTCCGCCTCCCCCGCCACGGCGCGTCCCTCCCGATCGCGATCGCCGTCTCCTGCTCCGCGGACCGCCAGGCCACCGCGAAGATCACCGCGGAGGGCGTCTTCCTGGAGCAGCTGGAACGCGACCCGGCGCGCTTCCTGCCGGAGACCACCGACGACCACCTCGACGAGTCGGCGGACGTCGTCTCCATCGACCTGAACCAGCCGATGGACGACATCCTGGCGACCCTGACCAAGCACCCGGTCAAGACCCGTCTCTCCCTGACCGGCCCGCTGGTCGTCGCGCGCGACATCGCGCACGCCAAGATCAAGGAGCTGCTGGACTCGGGCGCTCCGATGCCGCAGTACCTCAAGGACCACCCGGTCTACTACGCGGGCCCCGCGAAGACCCCTGAGGGCTACGCGTCCGGCTCCTTCGGCCCGACCACGGCCGGCCGCATGGACTCCTACGTCGAGCAGTTCCAGGCGGCGGGCGGCTCCAAGGTCATGCTGGCCAAGGGCAACCGCTCCCAGCAGGTCACCGACGCCTGCGGCAAGCACGGCGGCTTCTACCTCGGCTCCATCGGCGGCCCGGCGGCCCGCCTCGCCCAGGACTGCATCAAGAAGGTCGAGGTCCTGGAGTACGAGGAGCTCGGCATGGAAGCCGTCTGGAAGATCGAGGTCGAGGACTTCCCGGCCTTCATCGTGGTCGACGACAAGGGCAACGACTTCTTCCAGAACCCGGCCCCGGAACCCACCTTCACCCACATCCCGGTCCGCGGCCCGGGCCTGTAGAACACCCTGAAGGGCCCCTCCCCCACCAGGCGGAGGGGCCCGTTGGCGCACCCGGCCGGTGTCGGGGGCGGGCCGTCAGGTGGCGGGCCTCCACCGGGGTGGCGCGGTAGCCGTCGCGGACGGCGGCCAAGAGCTCCTGCATCGTCAGGCCGAGCTCGTCACGAAAGGCTTTCAGGGCCGCGGCGCGGGCGCCGCTCACGCGGAGCAGGACCGTGCCCTCTGCCGCCACCACGGCCGCGCGGACTTCCTCCGGGGCCCGGCCCCATCCTTCGTCGCGGTTGCACGTGTCCGGGGATCCGAAGCCGCAGGTGTCGCACTCCCACTCGGACCTCCACAGCAGCCGGCCCCCCTCGATCAGCTGCCACGCGTGGAAGACACAGCGCGAGCACGGCTCACAGGGCGAGATGGGCATCATCGGCTCCGGCATGGCGACACCCTGCCCTGCCCGGTAGGCCACCGCATCCGGTTAACGTCGGGGACACGACCCCGCACCAGCGCGTTCACCCCGGTTTGCAAGGATTTCCGTATGTCAGCGACGACCGACCTCCCCCCGGCCCGCGGAACGCGGGTCATCGCTCACCGCGGGGCCTCCCACGAGCATCCCGAGCACACCATCGAGGCCTACCGGCAGGCCATCGCCGACGGGGCCGACTCGCTCGAGTGCGATGTGCGGCTCACCGCCGACCACCGGCTGGTCTGTGTGCACGACCGGCGGGTGGAGCGGACCTCCGACGGGCGCGGGGTCGTCTCCGAGATGACGTACGAGGAGCTGCGCGCCCTCGACTTCGGGGTGTGGAAGGGGCCCGGCCACGCCGGGGCCCGGGTGCTGTTGTTCGAGGACCTGCTCAAGGAGGCGCTGGCCGCGCCGTACCCCGTCGGGCTGGCCGTGGAGACCAAGCACCCCACCCGCGCAGGCGGCCGGCTGGAGGCCGAGCTCGCGTCGCTGCTCTCGGAGTACGGGCTCGCCGACGGCTCCGCCGGCCGCGTCGAGGTGATGAGCTTCTCCCGGTCCGCGCTGACCCGGATGCACCGCCTCGCGCCGGGGCTGCCGGCCGTGTACCTGATCGAGCGCAGGGTCCGGCCGGTCCGGCCCCCGTACGCCACCCACGCGGGTCCGGGCATCGAGCTCGTACGGCGGGATCCCGGGCTGGTGGCCCGGCTGAAGGCGAAGGGGCTCCAGGTGCGCGTGTGGACCGTGGACGAGCCCGAGGACGTGGAGCTGTGCGTCCGCCTGGGCGTGGACACGCTCATCACCAACCGGCCCCGGGACGTACGCAAGCTGCTGCTCGACCTGTGAGCCCATGAGCACCCGGCCGGGGTGCGCCGGCCGGGCGTGGGGGGTCGTACGGAACATCGGACCCACGGGGGTACGGGTCCGCAGGGGTTACACGAAGCGCTGGTTGGCCGAGCCGTTGCAGGTCTGCAGGCGCAGCGGCTCGTGCGCCCCGGCCACCGTCAGGCACATGCCCGGGGCGGCGGCGGGCCGGAAGGTGGCTCCGTCACGGACGAACTGCTGGTTGGCGCCGCCGTGGCAGTTCCAGATGATCAGTGCGGTGCCGCCGCCGTAGTTGGCGCCGGGTGCGTCCAGGCAGCGGTCGTGGGTGAGCTCGATGTGGAGGGACTTCTTGGCGGAGTCGTACCACCAGCCCTGGTTGCGGCCGCCGTGGCAGTCCCAGCCGAGGATCTTGGTGTTGTTGGCGCTGGCGCCCCCGTTGGAGTCGACGCAGTTGCCCGTCGCCTCGTTCTTCAGCGGCTTGTACAGGTCGTCCCAGGCCCCGGCCTGCAGGACGGGGGTGCCGGTGCTCGCCGGGTCGGCGCAGGAGGCCTCGCGCAGGCCGGAGGCGTAGAGCTGGGTCAGGCAGGAAGCGAAGGCGCCGTGGCCGCGGTAGTTGGGGTGGAAGGACTGGCGGGCGGTGTTCTCGTCCCACGGGAAGTGGTCCCCGAGGTCGAGGTAGAGGCCGCGGGCCCAGGTGTCCTCCATGCAGACCTCGTGGCCCTGGAAGAGCCGCGAGTTGTCGAGGTAGGTCGCGCCCGCGGCGAGGGCGGCCGCGCGCATGCCCTTCTCGAAGGTGGGCACCGCGTAGTTGCGGCCCCAGGCGGCGTCGGAGTCGTAGCCGGCGCAGCCTCCGGGGAGCTTGCCGGGGAAGTCGGGGTTGTCGTAGAAGTCGGGGCCGATCGGGCTGGGGTAGCCCATCACGACCAGCTTGTAGTCGGAGTCCGCGTAGCCCGCGTCGCGCATGACAGACTTCAGGTCGCCGATCGTCGACTGCACCTTGGGCTTCAGTCCGTCGACGCGCGCCTGCCAGCCCGGGCCGTACTTCGGCTCGCAGGTGCCCTGGCTGAGCACCCAGCGGGTGACGCAGTCGGTCATGACCGGGCCGAACTGCAGGTCGTCGTTGGCCCCGGCGACCAGCAGCACCATCTTGATCCTGGTGTTGCGGGCCTTGATGGCCAGGCTGTCGCTCTGCACCAGCTCGTCGGCGTACTGCTTGCTGCCTCCGATCTTGATGTTGCCCGTGTAGCCGCCGGAGCAGGCCGCGTTGAAGGTGTAGTCGGCCGCGATGCCGGTGCGGTGGATCGCCGCGTCGGGCGAGCGGTGGCACTGGTTGGACGGGGTGTTGGTGGCGGGGTCGTAGTTGCCGACGCCCTCGCCCGAGATCTCGCTGTCGCCGAGCGAGATCAGGCCGGTCTTGCGGTCCGCGAGCGGGCGGATCGCGGAGTCGCCGTAGATCTTGACGGCCTCGGCGGCCCGGATGGCCTCCAGTTCGGGCGTGAGGGGTGTGACCGCGGCAGCCGCGGAGGACTCCGCGGTGGTCGCCGCTTGGGCCGTGGGGGTGATGGCGGTGACGCCCCCGAGGGCGGCCGCCGCCGCCACTACGGCGGCGAAGGTAGATCTGAGTCTGATCCTTGATTGTGTACGGGCACGTGCCATGAACGCCTCCCCGATCTCGGTGTTACCCCCGGTATTTACTGGCCGGTAGGCGAGTTGGGAACAGTCCGAACAAGACAATTGCTCAACTTTTTGAGGAGGCACCACAGATGACCGAAGATCAGCAGCCGGACGACGCCCCCGAGGCGTTCCGCATCGAGCACGACTCCATGGGCGACGTCCGCGTCCCCGCGGACGCCAAATGGCGAGCTCAGACCCAGCGCGCGGTCGAGAACTTCCCCATCTCCGGACAGCGCCTGGAGCGCGCCCACATCGAGGCACTGGCCCGGATCAAGGCCGCGGCGGCCGCCGTCAACGCCCGGCTCGGCGTGCTCGACGAGGACATCGCCGCCGCCATCGTCTCGGCGGCCGGCGAGGTCGCCGGGGGCCGCTGGGACGAGCAGTTCCCCGTCGACGTGTTCCAGACGGGTTCCGGCACCTCGTCCAACATGAACGCCAACGAGGTGATCGCCACCCTGGCCACCGAGCGGCTCGGCCGCGCCGTGCACCCCAACGACCACGTCAACGCCTCGCAGAGCTCCAACGACGTCTTCCCGTCCTCCATCCACATCGCCGCCACCGCCGCCGTCACCGGCGAGCTCATCCCCGCCCTGGAGCACCTGGCGGGCGCGATGGAGCGCAAGTCCGCCGAGTTCTCCCTGGTGGTCAAGGCCGGCCGGACGCACCTGATGGACGCCACGCCGGTCACCCTGGGCCAGGAGTTCGGCGGGTACGCGGTCCAGCTCCGCTACGGCGTCGAGCGGCTGCGGGCGGCGCTGCCGCGGCTGGCCGAACTGCCGCTGGGCGGGACCGCCGTGGGCACCGGGATCAACACCCCGCCCGGGTTCTCCGCGGCCGTGATCGCCGAGGTGGCCGCGGCGACGGGGCTGCCGCTGACCGAGGCCCGGGACCACTTCGAGGCCCAGGGGGCCCGGGACGCACTCGTAGAGACGTCCGGAATGCTCCGTACGGTCGCCGTATCACTCACCAAGATCTGCAACGACCTGCGCTGGATGGCCTCGGGCCCGCGCACCGGATTGGCCGAAATCAATCTCCCGGATCTCCAGCCGGGGTCCTCGATCATGCCCGGAAAGGTCAATCCGGTCGTGCCGGAGGCCGCGCTGATGGTCGCCGCCCAGGTGATGGGGAACGACGCGGCGGTCGCCGTGGCGGGCGCCGCGGGCAACTTCGAGCTCAACGTGATGCTCCCCGTGATGGCCCGCAACCTGCTGGAGTCCATCCGGCTGCTGGGCTCCGTGACCCGCCTGCTGGCCGACCGCACCGTGGACGGAATCACCGCCAACACGGCCCGGGCCAGGGAGTACGCCGAGTCCTCGCCCTCCGTGGTGACCCCGCTGAACCGGTACATCGGCTACGAGGAGGCCGCCAAGGTCGCCAAGAAGTCCCTCGCGGAGCGCAAGACGATCCGGGAGGTCGTCCTGGAGTCGGGCTACGTGGACCGCGGCGACCTCACCCTGGAGCAGCTCGACGAAGCACTGGACGTGCTGCGGATGACCCGCCCCTGACCCCGGCGCGGCCGCCCCGCGACGGGGTCCGGATCCGGTCGTTTCCCGCCCCCGGGCACCTCGGTGACCTGCAGCGCGGCGATCCTCGGGACCCCCGCCCTAAGATCTGCCCATGACAGGTACCGGAGGCCGCGGGGGCGGCAGCGCGCGGAGCTCGGCACCGGGCTCGCCGCGGAGCGGGGCACGGAGCGCGGAGCGCGGAACCGCGGAGGGCGTCCGCTGGGCGCCCGGGGATCAGATCCTCTGGCGCTACCGCGACCACGCGCCCGCCGCGAAGGGCGCCGTCCACATCTGCCGGCCCGTGACCGTGGTGAGCGACACCGACGAGCTGCTCGCGGTGTGGATGGCTCCCGGGACCGAGTGCGTCAAGCCGGTGCTCGCCGACGGGACCCCGGTCCACGAGGAGCCGCTCGCCACCCGGTACACCGCGCCGCGGACCACCGTACGGTCGCGCTGGTTCGGGGCTGGGGTGCTGAAGCTGGCACGGCCCGGGGACCCCTGGTCGGTGTGGCTGTTCTGGGGGCCCGGCTGGCGGCTCAAGAACTGGTACGTGAACCTGGAGGAGCCCCTGTCCCGGTGGGCCGGCGGGGTGGACTCCGTGGACCACTTCCTCGACATCGCCGTCTACCCGGACCGAAGCTGGAAGTGGCTCGACGAGGACGAGTTCGCACAGGCCCAGCGGTCCGGTCTGATGGACCCGGAGCAGGCCGGGCGCGTGCGCGAGGCCGGTCGCGCGGCGGTGGACGTGATCCGGGCCTGGGGTCCGCCGTTCTCCGCAGGCTGGCAGGATTGGCGACCTGACCCGGCCTGGGGCGTACCGGCCCTGCCGGAGGATTGGGACCGCACCCCGGCGCATATGACCTCATGAGACCCTTGATGCGCCCCCGGGGTGCAATCGTAGGATCGTCCTCCGCCGGGGTGTCGGCGGTCAAATGTCGCCTGCGGAACAGCATTTGACCTAGGCCGACGCGATAACGAGAGGTAACGAGCGGGACGCGGAAACGCGGGGTGATGGTGTCCCCGCCGCTGAGCGGGTATACCGCGACTGACCGAGTTGAGTGCAGCGCACATCGAGCGCAAACGGACGGAATGCCACGCGTGACGGAGTACCCCACCTCTCAGGAGGGCCCCCAGCCGGTTGCCTCCGGCGGTCGGACGGACGAGCCCGGCCACGGCACGGAGGAACTGGGCCACGGCAAGGCCCCGCTCCCGGCGGCCGAGGCCGTGCGCACGCATGCGCAGCCCCAGGCGGCGGACCTGCCCCGCCCCCGCGCCACGGCGGAAGCGCCGTCCGCCTCCGACGGGACCGCGGAGCCCGGCGGCGTGCGGGTGCGTCTTCGCCGCACCGAGGAGCCCGCCCCCGAGGTCCTGCAGATCGGCGACATCAACATCGACGTCGCCG
>NZ_JBHWMB010000012.1:0-35904 GCF_042730015.1 Streptomyces sp. NPDC059957
GACGAGGACCGCCCACCGCCCCTCTCACGAGGATGGCGGCGGGCGGTCCTCGTCCGCGCGAGCGGTCCGGGAGGGTCCGGGAACGTCAGGAAGACGAGATGCCCACCGGAACGGTCTTGGCGATCGCGGCGGACAGGCCCACCAGCATCCCCGCATCCGTGGCATGCTCCTTGTCGACCAAGACCTCCGTGTACGCCAGCCGCAGCCCGGTGGTGAACCGGAACCCACCGTCGTCCAGCCGCTCCATGAGCCAGCCGACACCGTTCACCTCGATGCCGTCCTGCTTCGGATCCAGCATCTTCACGGGCTTGCCGACACCGCACCGCAGTACGATCGCCGAGCCGCCCCACGCGGCGGTCAGGTCGGACTTCGGCACGGCCCTGGACCGGCCCAGTTCCGCCACAGTGCCGGGGAGCTCTTTGTGCAGCGCCGCACAGAGACCCGCGACATCGGCGGGGGGAGCGGACGGCGGTTCCACCCGGGCCTCGGACTCACCCGGGGAACAGCCCGCGAGGGCCGCCGAAGCGGCGGCCAGCGCGGTCAGTGCGGCGAGCAGAGAGAAGGGCCGGCGGTGTCGTGACATCACCGGCCAAGAGTAGACGGGGGCTACAGATGGACGACCGGGCAGGTCAAGGTGCGGGTGATCCCCTCCACCTGCTGGACCTTGGCCACGACCATGCGGCCGAGCTCGTCCACGGTGTCGGCCTGGGCGCGCACGATCACGTCGTACGGGCCGGTCACGTCCTCGGCCTGGATCACCCCCGCGATCTGCGCGATGGACTCGGCGACGAACGACGCCTTGCCCACCTCGGTCTGGATGAGGATGTACGCCTGTACCACGGAACCTCCAGGGCGGCCACGAGGATCATTTCCCCTACCCTTCGGGTGGGCCCGGGGATGACGGGTGGGCCCGGTGAAGGGACGCCACGGTACCGCGTCGCCGAGCGCCGCGGGGAGACCCGCGGGTCCGGCCGCGCGCAGGGCGGGGCGTACGGAGAGCAGAAGTTGACGTATCTGTTGACGGTACCCAGAGCTGTGACGGCTCGCGACCGCAAGCGGACTGGGCAAGAAGGGGCACAGCGATGAAGGGCACTGTGGGCGAGCTGGGGGAGTTCGGGCTCATTCGGGAGCTCACCTCACGGCTCACCACCACCCCGGCGGTCCGGGTCGGCCCGGGCGACGACGCCGCGGTGGTGTCGGCCCCCGACCGGCGGGTCGTGGCGAGCACGGACATCCTGCTGGAGGGCAGGCACTTCCGGCGCGACTGGTCCACGGCCTACGACGTCGGACGCAAGGCCGCCGCGCAGAACCTCGCCGACATCGCCGCCATGGGCGCGGTGCCGACGGCCCTGCTGCTCGGCCTCGTCGTTCCGGCCGAGCTGCCGGCCACCTGGCCCACCGAGCTGATGGACGGCATCCGCGACGAATGCCAGGTCGCCGGCGCGGCCGTGGTCGGCGGCGACGTGGTCCGCGGCGAGATCATCACCGTGGCCATCACCGCGCTGGGCGACCTGCGCAACCACGAACCCGTGCTGCGCTCCGGCGCCCAGCCCGGCGACGTCGTGGCCGTGACCGGCTGGCTCGGCTGGTCCGCGGCCGGCTTCGCGGTCCTGTCGCGCGGCTTCCGCTCGCCGCGGGCCTTCGTGGAGGCCCACCGCAGGCCCGAGCCGCCGTACCACGCGGGCCCCGCGGCCGCCGGGCTCGGAGCCACCGCCATGACCGACGTCAGCGACGGCCTGATCGCGGACCTCGGGCACATCGCCGAGGCCAGCAAGGTACGGATCGACCTGCGCTCGGCGGCCGTCGACATCCCGACGCAGATGCACGACATCGGGCAGGCCGTCGGCGTGGACCCGCTCCAGTGGGTCCTCACCGGGGGAGAGGACCACGCGATCGTCGCCACCTTCCCGCCGGACGTGAAGCTCCCGGCCCGCTGGAAGGTCATCGGCGAGGTCCAGAACCGCTCCGCGCTGCCCCAGGTGACCGTCGACGGAGCCCCCTGGGCCTCCACCGGAGGCTGGGACCACTTCGGCGGCGACACGGCCGCCGAGGACACCCCGCGATGAGCGGATCCCCCACGGCGCGCCCGCACCCGGCGCTGTGCCTGACCGTCGCCGGATCCGACTCCGGCGGCGGCGCGGGCATCCAGGCCGACCTCAAGACGATGCTGGCGCTCGGGGTCCACGGCATGAGCGTGGTGACCGCTGTGACCGCGCAGAACTCGCTGGGCGTCAAAGGCGTCTGGGAGCTGCCCGCGGAGGCCGTCAGGGGCCAGTACAGGGCCGTGGTGGACGATATCGGCGTCCAGGCCGTGAAGACGGGGATGCTGTCCTCCGCCGCACTCGTGGAGACCGTGGCCGAGCTGCTTGCCTCGACCGCCGCCCCGGCCGTCGTGGACCCGGTCGGAGTCTCCAAGCACGGGGACGCGCTCCTCGCCGCCACCGCGCTGGACGCCGTACGGGGAGAGCTGCTGCCCCGGGCCACCGTGGCCACGCCGAACCTGGACGAGGTGACCCAGCTCACCGGAGTCGTCGTGGAGACCGAGGACGACATGCGCCGGGCCGCCGACGCGGTCCTCGCGTACGGGCCCGCGTGGGCGCTGATCAAGGGCGGCCACCTAGCCGCCCACGGGGACGAGGCCGTGGACCTCCTGACGGACGGCTCCGACGAACGCTGGCTGCGGGCCCCCCGCCACGACAACCGGCACTCCCACGGCACCGGCTGCACCCTCGCCAGCGCGATCGCCGCGGGCCTGGCCAAGGGCCGGACCGTCCCGGAGGCCGTCACCGAGGCCAAGGAGTACGTCACCGGCGCCATCGCCGCCGGGTTCGCACTGGGCACGGGCATCGGACCGGTGGACCACGCGTGGCGGTGGCGCTGAACCGGCCCCGTGCCGGAACACGTCCCGAAACGCCTGTAGGGCCTGCTCCGCCCCGTGGATTCACGGGATGGAGCAGGCCCTACAGGTTTGATCTTGTTCGATCAGGAAAGCAAGAGGCCGGTCCACCAGGTGGACCGGCCTTCTCAGCAACCGGAAAGGGCTGCGCTACGACGGAAGGCGTCAGCGCGAGACCTTGCCGGCCTTGATGCACGAGGTGCAGGCGTTGAGGCGCTTCGGCGTCCCATTGACCACGGCACGGACACGCTGGATGTTCGGGTTCCAGCGACGCGAGGTGCGGCGGTGCGAGTGGGAAATGCTGTTGCCGAAGCTCGGCCCCTTGGCGCAAACGTCGCAGTTGGCAGCCACAGGTCACTCCAAAGACTTCAGATGCACTTACAGTGAATCCCGGCGCACCGGTATCAGGGATCTGAAGTGGTTTGCCGGGGGGAATGGCCCGACTCTCATCGGGCAACCGGAGCAGCATACAACGACTGCCTCGGTCCAAGAAAACTACCATGTCCACGGCCGCCCCCGCCCCGGGGTCCCGCCCGCCCGGCAGTCCTTCGTTACCCTGCGGTGAACCCTGGCCCGCACAAGGAGGAACGCCCGGTGGCGCACCAGCCTCAGCCGTACCCCCTGAACGCCGAAGCGGTACGCACCTGGAGCTCGCTGGCCCTGGCCGCACTGGGCCGGGCCCGCGAGGACATCGACGCGATCAACGTCTATCCCGTCGCCGACGCGGACACCGGCACCAACCTCTACCTGACCGCCGAGTCGGCCGACCGCGAGCTCGCGGACCTCCTGGCCGCCGTGACGGACGGCACACCCGCCGCCTCCCTCCCCGACGCCGTACGGGCCTTCGCGCACGGCGCCCTGATAGGCGCCCGGGGCAACTCCGGGACGATCCTCGCGCAGCTCCTGCGCGGGGTGGCCGACGTGCTCGGCGACGAGCCCGCCGACCGTGATCCCACCGAACGTGATCCCGCACGGCTGCTCGCGCAGGCCCTGACCCGGGCCGCCGAGGAGGCGTACCGGGCCGTCGCGCACCCGGTGGAGGGCACCATGCTCACCGTCGCCACCGCCGCCGCCCGGGCCGCAGAGGCCGCGGCCAAGGGCGCCCAGACCGCCGCCGACGTGGCCGGGGCCGCCTACGACGGAGCCCGCGCGGCCCTCGCGGAAACCCCGGGGCAACTGGCCGTACTGGGCCGGGCCGGAGTGGTCGACGCCGGGGGCTGCGGGCTGGTGGCCGTACTCGGGGCCCTGTGGCAGGCGCTGTCCGGGCGGGAGCCGGCCCCCGAACCGGTGCGCGGCCGGGCCGTGCCCGTACCGGGGCCGCACGAGCCCTGCGCCGAGGAGCACGGCGGACCCGCCTACGAGGTGATCTACCTGCTGGAGGCCGCCGAGACGGAGGTCGACCGGCTGCGCACCCGGCTCGACTCCCTCGGCGACTCCCTCGTGGTGGTCGGCGGCGACGGGCTGTGGAACGTCCACGTCCACGTCGACGACCCCGGCGCGGCCGTGGAGGCCGCGGTGGTCGCCGGGCGGCCGTACCGGATCCGCATCACGCACTTCGGCGACGAACGCCGCCGGGCCCGCGGTGAGCGCTCCCAGCGCGCGGTCGTCGCCGTGGTCCAGGGCGAGGGGCTGGCCGGACTGTGCTCGGACGCGGGCGCCACCACCGTGCTCGTCCGGCCCGGAGAGCCGCCGGCCGTCGCCGAACTGGCCGACGCCATCCGCGAGGCGCACGCCCGCGAGGTCGTCCTGCTCCCGAACGGCGCCGAACTGCGGGCGGTCGCGGCAGCCGCCGCCCAGCAGGCGCGCGCCGAGGGCGTACGGGTCGCCGTGATCCCCACCCGCTCCGAGGTCCAGGGCCTGGCCGCGCTCGCCGTGCACGACCCGGACGGAAGCTTCGACGAGGACGTGGTCGCCATGACGGCGGCCGCCGGAGCCACCCGCCACGGCGAACTCGCCGTCGCCGAACGGCAGTCCTTCACCTCGGCCGGCATCTGCCAGGCGGGCGACGTGCTCGGGCTCATCGACGGCGACGTGGCCGTCATCGGCACGGGCCTGGCCGAGACCGCCGAGGCCGTCCTGGCCCGCATGCTCGGCTCCGGCGGCGAACTCGTCACCCTGGTCCTGGGCCCCGAGGTCCCGGACGAACTGGCCGAGCGCCTGGAGGCGTACGTCCAGCACGGCCACCTCGCCGTCGACACCGTCACCTACCAGGGCGGGCGCGGGTCCGCACCGCTGCTCATCGGGGTGGAATAGCCGGGTTGTCAGCGTGATGGTGTGCAATGGAACACGTGCCCGCGCTCGACGAAGACCTCAAGAAGACCCTCGGCCCCGCCACCGCGAAGGTGCTGGCCGAGCAGCTCGGCCTGCACACGGCCCTGGACCTGCTCCACCACTACCCCCGGCGGTACGCGGAGCGCGGCGAGCTGACCTCGCTGGCCGAACTCGCCGACCAGATCGACGAACACGTCACGGTGGTCGCGCAGGTCGCCGACGCGCGCCTGCTGACGTACCAGGGCAGCCGGGGCGGGGGAAAGCGCCTCGAAGTCACCATCACCGACGGCAGCGGACGGCTCCAGCTCGTCTTCTTCGGTTCGGGCGTCCACAAACCGCACAAGGAACTGCTGCCCGGCAGCCGCGCGATGTTCGCGGGCAAGGTCGGGATGTTCAACCACAAGCTCCAGCTCGCCCACCCCGCCTACGAGCCCCTCGGCGAGGACGCCTCCGACCGGGACGCGGCCGCCGCCTTCGCGAGCCGGCTCATCCCGATCTACCCGGCCTGCGCCAAGCTGGAGTCCTGGAAGATCGCCAAGTGCGTGGACGCGGTGCTCCCCAGGGCCCAGGAGGTCGTGGACCCGCTGCCGCCCGCCCTGCGCGAGGACCGCGGCCTGGTCCCGCTCACCGAGGCCCTCCTGAAGATCCACCGCCCGGTCACCAAGGCCGACGTCGAGGACGCCCGCGGCCGCCTCAAGTGGGACGAGGCCTTCGTCCTCCAGGTCGCCCTGGCCCGCCGCCGGCACGCCGACTCCCAGCTCCCGGCCGTACCCCGCCGCCCCACCCCCGGCGGACTCCTCGAATCCTTCGACGCCAAGCTCCCCTTCACCCTCACCGAAGGCCAGCAGACCGTCTCGAAGGAGATCTTCGACGACCTCGCCACCGACCACCCCATGCACCGCCTCCTCCAGGGCGAAGTCGGCTCGGGCAAGACGATGGTGGCGCTGCGGGCCATGCTCGCCGTCGTCGACTCCGGCGGGCAGGCCGCCATGCTCGCCCCCACCGAGGTGCTCGCGCAGCAGCACCACCGGTCCATCACCGAGATGATGGGCGAGCTCGCCGAGGGAGGCATGCTCGGCGGCTCCGACCGGGGCACCAAAGTGGTGCTGCTCACCGGCTCGATGGGGATGCCCGCCCGCCGCCAGGCACTGCTCGACCTGATCACCGGCGAGGCCGGGCTCGTGATCGGCACACACGCGCTGATCGAGGACAAGGTGCAGTTCCACGACCTCGGCCTGGTCGTCGTCGACGAACAGCACCGCTTCGGCGTGGAGCAGCGCGACGCCCTGCGCTCCAAGGGCAAGCAGCCCCCGCACCTGCTCGTCATGACCGCCACCCCGATCCCGCGCACGGTCGCCATGACCGTCTTCGGCGATCTGGAGACCTCCGTACTGGACCAGCTCCCCGCCGGCCGCTCCCCGATCGCCACCCACGTGGTGCCCGCCAAGGACAAGCCGCACTTCCTGGCCCGGGCCTGGGAGCGGGTCCGCGAGGAAGTGGAGAACGGCCACCAGGCGTACGTGGTCTGCCCGCGCATCGGCGACGGCGAGGACGAGAACGGCAAGGGCGCCAAGGGGGCGAAGGGCGCCGCCGCCAAGAAGAAGGCGGCCGCCGAGGAGGACGGCGACAAGCGGCCTCCGCTCGCGGTGCTGGAGATCGCCGAGCAGCTCACCCGGGGGCCCCTCGCCGGACTGTCCGTCGAGGTGCTGCACGGGCGGATGGACCCCGCCGACAAGGACGACGTCATGCGCCGCTTCACCGCGGGCGAGGTCAAGGTGCTGGTCGCCACCACGGTCATCGAGGTCGGCGTGAACGTCCCGAACTCCACCGTCATGGTGATCATGGACGCGGACCGCTTCGGTGTCTCCCAGCTCCACCAGCTCCGCGGCCGAGTCGGCCGCGGTTCCGCCCCGGGCCTCTGCCTGCTGGTCAGCGAGATGCACGAGGCCAGCCCCGCCCGAGCCCGGCTCGCGGCCGTCGCCGCCACCCTGGACGGCTTCGAGCTCTCCCGCATCGACCTGGAGCAGCGCCGCGAGGGCGACGTGCTCGGCCAGGCCCAGTCCGGCGTGCGCTCCTCGCTGCGGATGCTCGCGGTCATCGAGGACGAGGAGGTCATCACCCAGGCCCGGGAGGAGGCCACCCGCGTGGTCGCCGCGGACCCCGAGCTCACGGAGCTGCCGGGCCTGCGGACCGCCCTGGACGCCCTGCTGGACACCGAGCGGGAGCAGTACCTGGAGAAGGGGTGACGGGGACGGTGACGGTGACGATGACGGGCACGACCTATCGTTGAAGGTCCGCACACCCCCGCCCCGCTCACCGAAGGACCCCAGATGACCCGCGTGATCGCCGGAAGCGCCGGCGGGCGACGCCTCGCCGTACCGCCCGGCACCGGCACCCGCCCCACCTCGGACCGGATGCGCGAGGGTCTCTTCTCCACCTGGGAGTCGCTGCACGGAGTCGAGGGGGCCCGCGTCCTCGACCTCTACGCCGGTTCCGGCGCCGTCGGCCTGGAGGCGCTCTCGCGCGGCGCGGATCACGCGCTCCTGGTCGAGCCCGACGCCAAGGCCGCCAAGGCGATCAAGGACAACATCAAGTCCGTCGGCCTGTCCGGCGCCGAATTCCGGTCCGGCAGGGCCGAGCAGATCGCGGCCGGCGCCGCGCACGGGGACCCGTACGACGTGGTCTTCCTGGACCCGCCGTACGAGGTCGAGCACGCCGACCTCTGCGAGATCCTCCTCACACTCCGGTCCAATGGCTGGCTCACCGACGACGCGCTCGTCACCGTGGAGCGCAGGACCCGCAGCGGGGCCTTCCCGTGGCCGGACGGCTTCGAGCCGCTGCGCTCCAGGAAGTACGGCGAGGGCACCCTTTGGTACGGTCGCGCCGCCTCCATCAGCGAAGAAGCATGAAACCCGCACCCGGGAACGAGGGAATGCAGTTGCGCCGCGCCGTCTGTCCGGGGTCGTTCGACCCCATCACCAACGGACACCTCGACATCATCGGCAGGGCCTCGCGGCTCTACGACGTGGTCCACGTCGCCGTGATGATCAACCAGTCCAAGCAGGGGCTCTTCACCGTCGAGGAGCGGATCGAGCTGATCCGCGAGGCGACCGCCGGCTACGGGAACATCGTCGTCGAGTCCTTCCACGGACTCCTCGTCGACTACTGCAAGCAGCGCGAGATCCCGGCCATCGTCAAGGGTCTGCGCGCCGTCAGCGACTTCGACTACGAGCTGCAGATGGCCCAGATGAACATGGGTCTGTCGGGCGTCGAGACGCTCTTCGTCCCGACCAACCCCACCTATAGCTTCCTGTCCTCCTCCCTGGTCAAGGAAGTGGCGGCCTGGGGCGGCGACGTGGCCCACCTGCTGCCCGCACACGTGCACGCGGCGCTGCTGGAGCGCCTGCCCCGGCGCTGACCCGGGTCGCCGCCGCCCCCTGACCGGGAGTCAGCCGGTGTCGGCTCCCGGGCCGGTGGCCTTACAGTCGTCCCGTCCGTCTCGGGAACCGCCCGGGGCCGAGAGAGTGCGAGCACCCATGGACGTGCAGAAGAAGCTCGACGAGATCGTCGCGGCCGTCGGCAGCGCCCGGTCCATGCCCATGTCGGCCTCGTGCGTGATCAACCGCGCCGAGCTGCTCGCCCTGCTCGAAGAGGTGCGGGGCGCCCTGCCGGGCTCGCTCGCACAGGCCCAGGAGCTCATCGGCGGCCGGGAGCAGATGGTCGAGGAGGCCCGCCGCGAGGCCGACCGGATCATCGAGTCGGCGCACGCCCAGCGCGGTTCGCTGATCTCCGACACCGAGGTCGCACGGCGCTCCCAGGACGAGGCGGACCGGATCCTGGCGGATGCCCGCCGAGAGGCGGACGAGGTCAAGGCCGAGGCCGACGACTACGTCGACAGCAAGCTCGCGAACTTCGAGGTCGTGCTCACCAAGACCATCGGCTCGGTGGACCGGGGCCGCGAGAAGCTGCTGGGACGGGGCGCCGGGCTCGACGAGCAGGGCTACCCCGACGCCGAAGCGCCCGAGCGCAGCCACGACCCCGAGACGCAGCGGCAGCAGGCGGACGCGTACGTGGACACCAAGCTGGCGACCTTCGAAGCGGTGCTCTCCAAGACCCTGGAGGCCGTCGGCCGGGGCCGCCAGAAGCTCCTCGGCCGCGTGGCCACCGACGACCTCGGCGCGCACATGGCCGCCCAGGACGCGGCGGGGCACCAGCAGTCGCGCTCCTCGAGCGACGCGGACTTCCTGGCGGGGCTGGCCGAGCCGCAGGCGCCGCTGATCCCCGCGCAGGCCCAGGCGCAGCCGGAGCCGGCGTACGACGCCTACGCCTACCAGCAGCCGGTCCAGCAGCCCGTCCAGCAGGACGCCTACGCGTACCAGGACCCGTACGGCGGCTACCAGCAGGTCCAGCAGCCCGACCCCTACGCGGTCTCGTACGAGCAGCAGCAGCCCGACCCGTACCCCGGTGCAAGCACCGGCTCCACCGGAGCGGCTTACGCCGCGCACTACGATGCCCAGCACTCCCAGCAGGGCACGCACGACCAGCAGGCCGCGCTCGACGAGACCAGCTTCTTCGACACGAGCATGATCAATCTGGATCAGCTGCGCCAGTACGAGCAGGGCCGCTGAGTCCGCTCCGGACCTGGATTGGGCTCAGAGCGAAGCGGCGGGTATCCTGGCTCTTCGGTCGCGCGTATGCACCGCGATCCATGCTGCCCTTGAGTGGCGGAAATCTTGATCTTCAGCAGTCTCCAGTGATTTTGTGAAAGCGGGAACAGCCCTGAACACCCACCTCGACCACCGCAACCCCCTCGTGTTCGACACGCACGAGCTGGGTCGGCGTCCTGGTGCCATGCTGCGACTGTCCCGCGAGATCGCGGCGCCGGCGGACCTCGGTCTCGCCGGAGTCATCGGAGTGCCGGAAGGCAGTCGGCTGAATCTCAAGCTCCGCCTGGAGTCGGTCATGGAAGGGGTGCTTGTCACAGGCACCGCCCGTGGCTCGGCAACCGGGGAATGCGTAAGGTGTCTGGAGGCCGTCGAGTGTGAGCTCAAGGCGGACTTCCAGGAGATGTTCTCGTACCCTGACGCCGACGACCGGATCCGCTCCAAGGCGGAGCCGGCCGACGACGCCGAGGACGACGAGGACACGCTCTTTCTCGAGGACGGTTTGTTCGACCTCGAATCCGTGCTGCGCGATGTGGTGGTGCTCGCACTGCCGCTGCAGCCGGTGTGCCGGGAGGACTGTCTCGGACTGTGCCCCGATTGCGGGCTCAGCCTGAACGACGACCCGGACCACCACCATGACGCCGTCGACATCCGTTGGGCGGCATTGCAGGGACTCGTCACCGATCAGGGCGTCGAGAAGGACAATATGAGCGGCACTGCCTCCGACGGAGTTCAGAGCGCCGCCGAGAAGCAGGAGAAGTAGCCGTGGCTGTTCCGAAGCGGAAGATGTCGCGCAGCAACACGCGCCACCGCCGGTCGCAGTGGAAGGCTGCGGTCCCCACCCTGGTTTCGTGTGAGCGTTGCCAGGAGCCGAAGCTCCAGCACATTGCGTGCCCGAGCTGCGGCACCTACAACAAGCGCCAGGTCCTCGAGGTCTGAGCGGCTGGTGAGAGGCGCAATGTCTGAGCTGTCCAACGCTGAGAAGCAGGCAGTCAGTAACAACGCGGCCTCGTCCCACGTGCTTCTGGAAGGGCGGCTCGGGTATCGACTCGAGTCCGCCCTTCTGGTGCGTGCGCTGACCCACCGCTCGTACGCGTACGAGAACGGCGGTCTGCCCACCAACGAACGGCTGGAGTTCCTCGGGGACTCCGTGCTGGGCCTGGTGGTCACGGACACGCTGTACACGACCCACCCCGATCTGCCGGAAGGCCAACTGGCCAAACTGCGGGCCGCGGTAGTCAACTCGCGTGCACTGGCGGAGGTCAGCCGCGGCCTCCAACTCGGCTCCTTCATCCGGCTCGGCCGGGGTGAAGAGGGTACGGGTGGCCGGGACAAGGCCTCCATCCTCGCCGACACCCTTGAAGCGGTGATCGGCGCGGTCTACCTCGACCAGGGCCTCGACGCGGCCTCGGAGCTGGTTCACCGGCTCTTCGACCCGCTCATCGAGAAGTCCTCGAACCTCGGTGCCGGCCTGGACTGGAAGACCAGTCTCCAGGAGCTCACGGCGGCCGAGGGGCTGGGCGTTCCCGAATACCTGGTCACCGAGACCGGCCCGGACCACGAGAAGACCTTCACCGCCGCCGCGCGCGTCGGTGGTGTCTCCTACGGTTCCGGTGTCGGACGCAGCAAGAAGGAAGCGGAACAGCAGGCGGCCGAGTCCGCGTGGCGCGGTATCAGTACCGCGCCGGGTTCCGTGACCGAGACTCCGGCCGAGGCCGACGGGGCGACGACCCCCGCCGACCCGGCGCCGGACGCCTGACCCGTTCTTCCGGGAACTCCCCGCCCCGCCACCTGCTCCGGCAGGCGGCGGGGCGGACCCGTTTCCGGGCGGAGCCCGGGGTGCGGGGAAAGGACGGGCGGGGGGCGGGGCCCGCGGGGCGAGTCGGTACGCTCGCGGGAGAGAGCCCGATCCGAACCCTCCGGAGGAACACCGTGCCCGAGCTGCCCGAGGTCGAAGTGGTGCGGCGCGGGCTGGAGCGGTGGGTTGCCGGGCGGACCGTCACGGCCGTCGAGGTGCTGCATCCGCGCGCCGTACGGCGCCACGCGGGGGGCGGCGCCGATTTCGCGGCGCGGCTCACGGGAGAGACCTTCCGGGTGCCGCAGCGGCGCGGCAAGTACCTGTGGCTGCCGCTGGAGGAGCGTGAGCACTCCGTGCTCGGGCACCTCGGGATGAGCGGGCAGCTCCTCGTGCAGCCCGAGGGCGCCCCCGACGAGAAGCACCTGCGCATCCGGGTGCGGTTCGCGGACGACGCCGGGACCGAGCTGCGCTTCGTCGACCAGCGGACCTTCGGCGGACTGTCGCTGCACCCCTGCGTCCCCGGCAGCGAGGACGGGCTGCCCGACGTCATCGCGCACATCGCGCGGGACCCCCTGGACCCGCTCTTCGACGAGACGGCCTACCACTTGGCGCTGCGTGCCAAGCGCACCACGGTGAAGCGGGCGCTGCTCGACCAGTCGCTGATCAGCGGGGTCGGCAACATCTACGCGGACGAGTCGCTCTGGCGCTCCAAGCTGCACTACGAGCGCCCCACGGCCACGCTCACGCGCCCCCGGAGCACGGAACTCCTCGGCCATGTCCGTGACGTGATGAACGAGGCCCTCGCCGTCGGCGGCACCAGCTTCGACAGCCTCTACGTCAACGTCAACGGCGAGTCCGGATACTTCGACCGTTCGCTCGACGCCTACGGGCGGGAGGACGAGCCGTGCCGGCGCTGCGGCACCCCGATGCGGCGCCGGCCCTGGATGAACCGGTCGAGCTACTTCTGCCCGCGCTGCCAGAGGCCTTCGCGCGCGGTGTCGTAGGCGGCCCTGGAGGAGAGCACCGCGGGCATGCTGCCCTCCAGCAGCCCGATGAGCGCGTCCACGCGCTGGGCGACCTCCGCGCCGAACGGGGTCAGCTCGTAGTCGACGCGGGGCGGGTTGGTCGGCTGGGCCTCCCGGTTGACGATGCCGTCGCGTTCCAGCGCGTGCAGGGTCTGGGAGAGCATCTTCTCGCTGATGCCGTCCACGCGGCGGCGCAGCTCGTTGAAACGGCACGGCCCCCTGGACAGGGCGCCGACGGTGAGGCTGCCCCAGCGACCCGTGACGTGTTCCAGCGTCTCTCGGGAAGGGCACGCACGAGCGAACACGTCGAAGCCATCGGCCGCTTGTTCGGGCGCGCCGTCGTCCCCGGCCTCGCCACACCCTGGAGTCTGCATGGCTCCAGCCTACTGCCGCGCAGCGCCAACCATCCAGGGTGCGCTTTCGAAAAGGCAGCGCTCTGCCGGTTCTGGCTGCTAGAAGCCGAAGTCCTGGGTCCACCAGGGGCCGCCGGCGGCGTTGTACACGCCGACGCCCAGGGTGCGGAACTCGCAGTTGAGGATGTTGGCCTTGTGGCCCGGGCTGTTCATCCAGGCCTTCATCACGGCAGCCGCGTCGCCCTGGCCGCGGGCGATGTTCTCGCCGCCCATCCCCGATACGCCGGCCTTGGTGGCCCGGTCCCACGGGGTGTTGCCGTCGGGGTCGGTGTGGTCGAAGAAGCCCCGGACGGCCATGTCCTTGCTGAAGGCTCCGGCCAGCGCAGCCAGCGGCGGGTTCGCCCGGACCGGGCCGCAGCCGGCCTGTGCGCGCTCCTGGTTCACCAGGGTGAGTACGGCCGTCTCCTCGGCGGAGTGGTCGGCCGAGGTGGGCGGGGCCGCCGGGGCCGCGGGGGCGGAGGGCTTGGGCGCGGAAGGCTTCGGCTTCACCGGGGTCGGGGTCGGGCTCGCCTTCGGGGTCTTCGACGGCTCCGTGGAGGGAGACGGGGAAGGGGTGGCCGACGGGGACGGTGAGGCGGAGGGGGTGGGGGAGGAGGAAGGGGTGCCCGCACTCGCGGAAGCCCGCCCGGAGAGGTTCGCGAGGCCGCCCTGCTGCTCCAGCGCGCTCTTGGGACTCGCAGAGGGCTGGGCCTTGGCGTTCGCGGTCTTCGCCTCGGCGTCCGCGGCCGTGACCCCTACGTAGGGGAAGGAGGAGCCGACCGGGACGAAGCCCGTGGTGACGGCAGCCGTGCCGAGGGCGACGGCCACGGATACGCCGAGCAGACCGCCTCGCAGGGCGGCGCGGCGCTTGCCGCCGGGGCGCGGCGCGGCGTGGAGTCGGTGGCGTCCCATCGCGGCTCACCTTCCTGGGGTTTGAGATCACTGCGGGATCAGCGGTTCAAGATCAACCTTTACTCACCCAAATGGGTGAGCTCATTGCTGCGCGACTGTACGCCATGGCGACAGGGGGTGAGGTGACCCGGATTTGTTTGCCCGGTTAGCGTTCAGGCATGAATGAAGATGTGCGGATGACCGCCTGGGTGCGCGGCCGTGTACAGGGAGTGGGCTTCCGCTGGTTCACCAGGGCCAACGCCATGGAGATCGGCGGACTGACCGGCTTCGCGCTCAACCTGGACGACGGGCGAGTACAGGTGGTGGCCGAAGGTCAACGTGAGAATTGCCACCGGCTCCTGGAGTGGCTGCACGGCGCCGACACGCCCGGGAGCGTGGACGGGGTGACAGAGATCTGGGGCACACCGCGCGGTGTCTACGACGGGTTCGCGATCCGGTGAGCGATCGACTGATCATGTACTGAACACATCGCCGGATGGTCCGCATGCGGTCGGAACTGCGCATTCATCGCCGACGCGTTGCCGACGCCGTGGATCCGTGGAAGGCTCGGAGACGAGGATGATCTCCACGCCCCTTGCGGGGGCCGGGATGCCCGCCGATACGGGGCGTGATCGTGTTGACCGTCAAACTTTTTGGTGAGACGCTGGAAGCCCCGCGCACCTGAGCTGTTTGGCAGTGCTGGCAGTACACAGTGTCAGCCAAAGATCGATGCAGTGACTGACAGTCGCTGCCGGACATCCGCGGGTGCGATTCCCTCACGACCCACACCGCTTCGGTCGGTCACTCAGTGTGGAGGACCATCCATCATGGCAAAGGCGCTTCTCGGTTACGTCGGCGGTTCCGACCCGCGACTCCTCGCCGAGATGCGACGGCTTCAGCAGCGCGTCCAGGACCTCGAGTCCGAGCTCGGACGAATCCAGTCCGAAAACGACGCTCTGAACGCGGCCGCCGCACAGCACGGAGACTCGCTGCTTGACAGCATCGACCTCGACGTACCCCAGGCGGAGCCTGCGCTCACCTGATCCGCGCTCCCTCGTCGCTCGATCTACGGAACTGCATGATCTGCAAGGGACGCTTCGGCGTCCCTTCTTTCTTTCCGCTGTTTCCCTATGCCTTTCTTTCCGCCTTTCCCACCTCGGACTCGGACAAGGCCGCCGGGCGGCGTTACGCCAGGTGGGGGGCTCCTTCCTTTAGCGTCTGATCTGCCCTGCACCTTCATGGCGAAACCGAACGCGAAAGGTAGAGTCCGGCGGCGTGCACCTCAAGTCCCTGACCCTGCGTGGCTTCAAATCCTTCGCCTCCGCAACCACCCTGCGCTTCGAGCCGGGCATCACCTGTGTCGTGGGCCCCAACGGCTCCGGCAAGTCCAATGTGGTGGACGCGCTCTCCTGGGTCATGGGAGAACAAGGGGCCAAGTCCCTGCGCGGCGGGAAGATGGAAGACGTCATCTTCGCCGGGACGACCGGCCGCCCGCCGCTCGGCCGTGCCGAGGTCTCGCTCACCATCGACAACTCCGACGGCGCGCTGCCCATCGAGTACGCCGAGGTCACCATCACGCGGATCATGTTCCGCGGCGGCAGCAGCGAGTACCAGATCAACGGCGACACCTGCCGCCTCCTCGACATCCAGGAACTGCTCTCCGACTCCGGCATCGGCCGCGAGATGCACGTCATCGTCGGACAGGGCCAGCTGGACTCCGTACTGCACGCCGATCCGATGGGCCGCCGCGCCTTCATCGAGGAGGCGGCCGGGGTGCTCAAGCACCGCAAGCGCAAGGAGAAGGCGCTGCGGAAGCTGGACGCGATGCAGGCCAATCTCGCGCGCGTGCAGGACCTGGGCAACGAGCTGCAGAGGCAGCTGAAGCCCCTGGGCCGGCAGGCGGCCGTGGCCCGGCGCGCGGCGGTGATCCAGGCGGACCTGCGGGACGCGCGGCTGCGGCTGCTCGCCGACGACCTCGTGACGCTCAAGGGCGCCCTCGACGCGGAGCTCGCGGACGAGGCCGCGCTGAAGGAGCGCAAGGACGCGGCCGAGGCGCAGCTCGCTGCGGCGCTGCGGCGGGAATCCGAACTGGAGGAGGCCGTACGCGAACTCGCGCCCCGGCTCCAGCGGGCGCAGCAGACCTGGTACGAGCTGTCGCAGCTCGCCGAACGGGTGCGCGGGACGGTCTCGCTGGCAGACGCCCGGGTCACCTCGGCCTCGGCGCCGGCCGAGGAGGAGCGCCACGGCCGGGACCCGGAGGACATGGAGAAGGAGGCCGCGCGGATCCGCGAGCAGGAGGCGGAGCTGAAGGCCGCGCTGGAGGCCGCCGCGCGGGCGCTGGAGGACACGGTCGCCCACCGGGCCGAGCTGGAGCGCTCGCTGGCCGACGAGGAACGGCGGCTACGGGACGCGGCGCGGGCCATCGCCGACCGGCGCGAGGCGCTGGCGCGGCTGACGGGCCGGCTCGGCGCCGCCCGCTCCCGGGCGGGCGCCGCGCAGGCGGAGATCGACCGGCTGGTGCTGGCGGCGGACGGGGCGCGGGCGCGGGCGGAGGAGGCGCGCGGGGAGTACGAGGCGCTGGCGGAGGAGGTCGGGGAGGAGGAGTCCCCGGGGGCGGCTGCCGCTTCGGGGCTCGGGGAGTACGAGACGGCGCGGGCCGAGCTGGCGGCGGCGGAGGCCGGACTCGGCGAGGCCCGGGACGCGTTGGCGGCGGCGGAGCGTTCGCGGGCGGCGGTGTCGGCGCGCCGGGATGCCCTGGCGATGGGGCTGCGCCGCAAGGACGGCACGGCGGAGCTGCTCTCCGCGCGACTGGAGGGACTGCTGGGGCCGGCGGCGCAGCGGTTGTCCGTGACCCCGGGGTACGAGGTCGCGGTGGCGGCGGCGCTGGGTGCGGCGGCGGACGCGGTGGCCGCCACGTCGACGGCGGCGGCGGCCGGGGCGATCCGGTACCTGCGGGCGGGGGACGGGGGGAGGGCCGCGTTCCTGATCGCTCCGGGGGCGGTGGCCTCCGGCGGTTCCGCGGGCGGGGCCGGGGTCCCTGGGCAGGGTCAGGGACCGGATTCGGCTTCGGCCGCGGCTCAGACCCCGGATGCGGATTCGGCTCCGGGGACCGGGGCCGGGCCGGGGGCTGTTTTCCCCCACCCCACCCCTTCCCGAGACCGGGGCTCCGCCCCGGACCCCGCGCCTCGAACGCCGGCGGGGCTGAGTGCGCACACGCCGGCGGGGCCGAGTGTGCCGGGGCCGGCCGTCGCGGCCGCCGGGGCTCAGCTGCGAGCGGTCGCCGCCGCGGAGCTCGTGCTCGGGGACGCCGAGGTGGTGCGGGCCGTGGCGTGGGTGTTGCGGGACTTCGTGGTGGTCGGGGGGCTCGACGAGGCCGAGGCGCTGGTTGCCGCGCGGCCCGAGCTCGTGGCCGTGACCGCCGAGGGGGACGTGCTCGGGGCGCACCTCGCGCACGGCGGGTCCGCCGGGGTGCCGAGCCTGATCGAGGTGCAGGCCGCCGTGGACGAGGCCGTGGCGGAGCTTGCCGGGCTGGACGGCCGGTGTCTGGTGCTGGCGGGCGAGAAGGAGGCCGCGGAGGCGCGCCGGGTGGCGGCCGGGGACCGGGTCGAGGAGCTCGGGGAGCTCCGGCGGGCCGCCGAGCGGGCCCGGGCCGGGGTCGCGCAGCAGCTGGGGCGGCTCGCCGGGCAGGCGAAGGGGGCGCTGGGCGAAGCCGAGCGGGCTGCCGCTGCCGCAGCCACGGCGCAGGACGCGCTGGAGCAGGCGCTGGCCGACGTAGAGGAGTGTGCGGAACGGCTCGCCGTCGCCGAGGAGATGCCCGCGGAGGAGGAGCCGGACACCTCGCGCAGGGACCGGCTCGCGGCCGACGGGGCGAACGCGCGGCAGACCGAGATGGAGGCCCGGCTGCAGCTCAGGACCCACGAGGAGCGGGTGAAGGGGCTTGCGGGCCGGGCCGATTCCCTCGACCGCGGGGCCAGGGCCGAGCGGGAGGCCCGTGCCCGGGCCGAGCGCCGCCGGGAACGGCTGCGGTACGAGGCGCGGGTGGCCGGGGCCGTCGCCGCCGGCGCCCGCCAGCTGCTCGCACACATCGAGGTGTCGCTGACCCGCGCCGTGGGGGAGCGCACGTCGGCCGAGCACGCGAAGGGTGTGCGGGAGCGCGAGCTCGACGAGGCCCGGGGACTGGGCCGCGGCCTGAAGGGCGAGCTCGACAAGCTCACGGACTCCGTGCACCGGGGCGAGGTGCTCGGCGCCGAGAAGCGCATGCGGATCGAGCAGGTGGAGAGCCGTGCGCTGGAGGAGTTCGGGATGGCGGCGCAGGGGCTCGTCGCCGAGTACGGGCCCGACCAGCCCGTGCCGCCGAGCCCGTCCGCGGACGGGGAGGCCCTGGATCCGGAAGCCGGGCCGGAGCCCTTCGTACGCGCCCGGCAGGAGAAGCGGCTGAAGGCGGCCGAGCGGGCCTACCAGCAGCTCGGCAAGGTCAATCCGCTGGCGCTGGAGGAGTTCGCGGCGCTGGAGGAGCGGCACAAGTTCCTCAGCGAACAGCTGGAGGACCTGCGGAAGACCAGGGCCGACCTCCTTCAGGTCGTGAAGGAGGTCGACGAGCGGGTCGAGCAGGTCTTCACGGAGGCCTACCGGGATACGGCCCGTCAGTTCGAGGGAGTGTTCTCGCGGCTGTTCCCCGGTGGTGAGGGCCGGCTGATCCTGACGGATCCGGACAACATGCTCACCACGGGCGTCGACGTCGAGGCCCGGCCGCCGGGCAAGAAGGTCAAGCGGCTGTCGCTGCTCTCCGGCGGCGAGCGCTCGCTGACCGCCGTGGCCCTGCTGGTCTCCATCTTCAAGGCGAGGCCCAGCCCGTTCTACGTGATGGACGAGGTAGAGGCGGCGCTCGACGACACCAACCTCCAGCGGCTGATCCGGATCATGGAGGAGCTGCAGGAGAGCTCCCAGCTGATCGTGATCACGCACCAGAAGAGGACCATGGAGGTCGCCGACGCGCTCTACGGGGTCTCGATGCAGGGCGACGGGGTGTCGAAGGTCATCAGCCAGCGCTTGCGGTGATGATGCGGCCCGGTGCGGCCCGGGGCGGCCCGGTGCGGCCGGGTGTGGCCGGGTGTGGCCGCGCCCATGCGGGGCACGTGCGCTCCGATGGCCCCTCCGGGTGGTGCCCGATCTTGACCTGTGTGCCACTGGGAGGGACCACACCCACACCTCGTCCCCGCAGCCGGCACGCAGGAGCGCACCTTGAGCAGCAGCACGACGCCGCCCCAGGCCTCAGCCGGCGGCCACGTTTCACAGCCCGACCACCTCGGGCACGTCATCTTCATCACCGCGGCGGCCGCCATGGGCGGGTTCCTCTTCGGCTACGACAGCTCCGTCATCAACGGCGCCGTCGAGGCCATCCGCGACCGCTTCGACGTCGGCTCCGGCACGCTCGCCCAGGTGATCGCCGCCGCGCTGATCGGCTGCGCCCTCGGCGCGGCCACCGCCGGCCGGATCGCCGACCGGATCGGCCGCATCCGCTGCATGCAGATCGCCGCCGTCCTCTTCACGGCCAGCGCCATCGGCTCCGCCCTGCCGTTCGCCCTCTGGGACCTGGCGCTCTGGCGGGTCATCGGCGGCTTCGGCATCGGCATGGCCTCGGTGATCGGCCCGGCCTACATCGCCGAGGTCTCCCCGCCCGCCTACCGCGGCCGGCTCGCCTCGTTCCAGCAGGCCGCGATCGTCATCGGCATCGCCATCTCCCAGCTCGTCAACTGGGGGATCCTGAACCTCGCCGGCGGCGACCAGCGCGGAAAGATCGGCGGCCTGGAAGCCTGGCAGTGGATGCTCGGCGTCATGGTCGTCCCGGCCGTGCTCTACGGGCTGCTCTCCTTCGCCATTCCCGAGTCCCCGCGCTTCCTCGTCTCGGCCGGCCGCATGGAGAAGGCCAAGACGGTCCTGCGCGAGGTCGAGGGGGAGGGCATCGACGCCGACGCCCGCGTCCGCGAGATCGACCGCGCCATTCATTCGGAGCAGAAGTCCACGTTCAAGGACCTCCTCGGCGGCCGCTTCGGCTTCCTGCCGATCGTCTGGATCGGCATCGGCCTCTCCGTCTTCCAGCAGCTCGTCGGCATCAACGTGATCTTCTACTACAGCTCCTCGCTCTGGCAGTCGGTCGGCATCGACCCGAGTTCCTCGTTCCTGTACTCCTTCGAGACCTCCGTCGTGAACATCATCGGTACGGTGATCGCGATGGTCTTCGTGGACCGCATCGGCCGCAAGCCCCTCGCGCTCATCGGGTCCGTGGGCATGGCGATCTCCCTCGCGCTCGCCGCGTGGGCCTTCTCCTACAAGGACACCAGCGGCGGCGACATCGCCCTCCCGCACGCCCAGGGGCTCGTGGCCCTCATCGCGGCCAACTGCTTCGTGCTCTTCTTCGCGCTGTCCTGGGGCGTGGTGGTCTGGGTCCTGCTCGGCGAGATGTTCCCGGGCCGCATCCGCGCCGCGGCCCTCGGCGTGGCGGCCGCCGCCCAGTGGATCGCCAACTGGGTCATCACCGTCTCGTTCCCGACGCTCTCGGACTGGAACCTGTCCGGGGCGTACGTCATCTACGCGGTCTTCGCCGTGCTCTCGATCCCGTTCATCCTCAAGTGGGTGCCGGAGACCAAGGGCAAGGCGCTGGAGGAGATGGGCTGACCACCCCCGCCAACGGCCCCTCCCCCCGTGGCTGCCCCGTCTCAGTCCTTGAGGCGGGGCAGCACCTGTTCGCACAGGAGCTGCAGGCTCCGCCAGCCCTCGTCCACGGGCATCCCGCCGCACAGCGGGTGCAGCACCAGGTTCCCCGCCTCGCCGGCGCCGCGGGCGTACGCGACCGCCTCGTCCGGGGTCAGGATCCGGTACACGCCCTCGGCGCGCAGCTCCGCCACCGTGTGCGCGCCCGACCGCACGGCGCTGCGGATGTCCTTGGACTGCCAGGAGGCGTACATCCCGGCCTCGTGCAGGAACCGCTCGCCGTACTGGTCCCACGCCCGGTCCGGGTCCTCCGCGATGTGCAGCAGCGGGGTCTCGGCGGCCGGCATCATGCAGAAGCCCTCCGTGCCGTACTCCGCGAGCTTCGCGTTGTAGTACGCCTCCAGCTCGGGCAGGTGCGCGCTCGGGAAGAACGGCAGCCCCAGGCGGGCCGCCCGGCGGGCGGCGGCCTCCGAGCTGCCGCCGACCAGGAGCAGCGGGTGCGGCTGGGTGAAGGGCCGCGGGGTGACCCGTACGGTACGGCCGCGGAACTCGAACGGCTCGCCGGTCCATGCCTTCAGCAGGGTCTCCAGCAGCTCGTCTTGGAGCTTGCCGCGCCGGCCCCACTCCACGCCGTGCTGCTCGTACTCCTCGGGCCGGTAGCCGATGCCGGCCACCGTGACCAGGCGGCCGCCGCTGAGCAGGTCGAGGACCGCGATGTCCTCGGCCACCTTCAGCGGGTCGTACAGCGGGCCGATGATCGCCGAGACGGTGACCGCGATCCGGCGGGTGGCGCCGAAGACCGCGCCCGCGAAGGCGAAGGGGGAGGGCAGCCAGTTGTTGTCGGTGCCGTGGTGCTCCTCGGTCTGGATGGTGTCGATCCCGCGGTCGTCCGCGTACTTCGCCATCTCCAGCGCGGCCTTGTAGCGGGCGGAGAGGGTTTCCGGGGTGCCGTTCGGGTCGATGAGGTTGAACCGGGCCACGGTGATGGGCATGGAGAAGTCCCCCTTCGCCGGAGGTGGGTGGGCGGGCGAAGGGGGACGTTAGCTGACGTGGCGTCAGTTGGACAGGGATCCGGCGGGGAGCCGCTCTTCCTGCGGCGCCTCGGTCGCCGTGACCGGGGCCTGCGCCGCCGGGGTGCGCGGCAGGACCGCGTACAGCACGGCCGAGGTGACGATGCCCGCCGCCCAGCCCAGGCCGTTCTGCCCGATCCAGGTGGTGGCCAGCGGGCCGCCGAACCAGTCGACCTTCGTGAACAGCAGGCCCACCACCAGCGCCAGGCCCCAGGCGGTCATGGCCTGCCAGGCGAAACCGCCCCGGTACCAGTAGGCGCTGGTGCGCGAGGTGTCCAGCAGCGCGGCCCCGTCGTAGGAGGTGCGGCGCAGCATGTCCACGCCGAAGACGCCGATCCACGCGGAGAAGGCCACGGCCAGCAGGGTCAGGAAGGAGATGAACGAACCGAAGAAGCTGGTCGCGACCACCATCAGCAGGAAGCCGAAGACCAGGCTGATGACGGCGTTGACGCTGACCGCCGCCGCGCGCGGGACCTTGATGCCGAGGGTCTGGGCGGTGAAGCCCGCCGAGTACATGGACATCGAGTTGATGAGCAGCATGCCGACGAGCGCGATCAGCAGGTACGGGACGGCGATCCAGGTCGGCAGCAGCCGGCCGATGAAGGACACCGGGTCCTGCGCGGTGGCCAGGTCGGGAGTGGCGACGGCCATCACCGCGCCCATGAGCACCATCGGGATCACGACGACGGCCGCGCCGCCGATGGTCGCGCCGACCATGCCCCGGGCGGAGGCGGTACGGGGCAGGTAGCGGGTGAAGTCCGGGCCGGAGGGGACCCAGCTGATGCCGCCGGCCGCGATGGTGCCGATGCCCGCGATCATCATCGCGGTGGAGCCGGCGGGCTTGGCGAAGACGGCGGACCAGTCGGTCTCGGCGATCAGGTAGCCCAGCACGAGCACGCTGAAGGCGCCGAAGAGGTACGTGGACCACTTGGAGCAGACGCGCAGGGCGTTGATGCCAAGGCCGGAGACCAGGAAGGTGCAGCCGACGAAGAAGAGCAGGGTGACGACGATCAGCGCGGTGTTCTTCTTGATGCCGAAGACCAGGTCGAGGACGGTCAGGACGGCGTAGGCGCCGCTGACCGCGTTGATGGTCTCCCAGCCCCAGCGGGCGACCCAGATCAGGGCGCCGGGGAAGAGGTTGCCGCGCTGGCCGAAGACGGCGCGGGAGAGCGCCATGCCGGGGGAGCCGCCGCGCTTGCCCGCGATGGATATGAGCCCCACGAGCCCGTACGAGACCACGGGCGCGGCGATCGCGACGACGAGCACCTGCCAGATGTTCAGCTTGTTGAAGATGACGAGACCGGCGCCCATGGTCAGCAGCAGCACGCTGATGTTGGCGGCGACCCAGGTCGGGACGAGCTCGCGGACCCGGCCGCGGCGCTCGGCGTCCGGGACGGGCTCCAGGCCGCGCGACTCGACGGCGGTCTCGGCAGGCATAGGTGTACTCCGTGGGGGAGGCGGGGCGTGTGGGGACTGTTCATCATCGTAGATTTGCAACAAAAAGTACAAACAGAGGCTTACGTCCTGGTATGAACCTCCAGGGTCCCCATCCCGGGGTGCGCGTGGCCGATACTGGGGAGCGTTATGGAAATCCTCATCCTTGCCGTAGTCATCGCCCTGGTCGCGGTCGGTGCGATCAGCGGGCTCGTGGTCAGCAGCCGCAAGAAGAAGCAGCTGCCCCCCACGGCCCCGCCCAGCACGCCGACCATCACTGCCCCGCCCGCCGAACCGCAGGTGGGGGAGGACGCCGCACCGACGGCGGAAGAACCGCGCCGCACGATCGAGGAGGTCACCCTCCCCGACGCGGAGGCCGCCCTCGAATCGCCGGTCGCGGTCGAGGACCCGGTCGTCGAGGCTCCGCCCGCCCCCGAGATCGAGGTGCCCGAGCCCACCGCCGGCCGCCTGGTCCGGCTGCGCGCCCGCCTCGCCCGGTCGCAGAACACGCTCGGCAAGGGGCTGCTCACGCTGCTCTCCCGCGAGCACCTCGACGAGGACACCTGGGAGGAGATCGAGGAGACCCTCCTCATCGCCGACGTGGGTGTCGCGCCGACCCAGGAGCTGGTGGACCGGCTCCGCGAGCGGGTCAAGGTGCTCGGCACCCGCACCCCCGCCGATCTGCGCGCCCTGCTGAAGGAGGAGCTGGTCGCGCTCCTCGGTACCGACTTCGACCGCGCGGTGAAGACCGAGAGCGGCGTGGACACCCCCGCCGTGATCATGGTCGTCGGCGTGAACGGCACCGGCAAGACCACCACCACCGGCAAGCTGGCCCGGGTGCTCGTCGCCGACGGCCGCAGCGTCGTGCTCGGCGCGGCGGACACCTTCCGCGCCGCCGCCGCCGACCAGCTCCAGACCTGGGGCGAGCGGGTCGGGGCGCGCACGGTGCGCGGCCCCGAGGGCGGCGACCCGGCCTCGATCGCCTACGACGCGGTCAAGGAGGGCATCGCCGAGGGCGCCGACGTGGTGCTCATCGACACGGCGGGCCGCCTGCACACCAAGACCGGCCTGATGGACGAGCTCGGCAAGGTCAAGCGCGTCGTGGAGAAGCACGGCCCGCTCGACGAGATCCTGCTGGTCCTGGACGCCACCACCGGGCAGAACGGCCTGACCCAGGCGCGTGTCTTCGCGGAGGTCGTGGACATCACCGGCATCGTGCTGACCAAGCTCGACGGCACCGCCAAGGGCGGCATCGTCATCGCCGTGCAGCGCGAGCTCGGCGTCCCGGTCAAGCTCATCGGCCTCGGTGAGGGCGCGGACGACCTGGCGCCCTTCGAGCCGGAGGCCTTCGTCGACGCCCTGATCGGCGACTGAACGCTCCCGACGCTCCTACGCCGGCCAGTGCCCCCGAGGTCCCCAGGATCCGGGGGCACTGCCATGGGCGGAGCCGTGAGGGGAGCCAGTGCTGTGACCGGCCACAGCACTAGGAGCGGCGCAGCCGGTGGCAGAGGTAGGCGAGGGTGCCCAGCAGGAGGCGGGCCTGGGGCGGATCCCCGGCCGAGTCCAGAGCCGGCGGGCGCATCCAGCTCACCGGGCCGAGGCCCGCGAAGTCCGAGGGCGGGGCGGTGACGTAGGAGCCCTGGCCCAGTGCGCGCAGGTCGAGACCGGCGTCGTCCCAGCCCATCCGGTACAGCAGCTGCGGCAGCTCGGCCGCCGCCCCCGGGGCGACGAAGAACTGGGCCCGGCCGTCCGGGGTCGCGGTCACCGGGCCGAGCGGCAGCCCCATCCGCTCCAGCCGGACCAGCGCCCGCCGCCCCGCTTCCCCGGCCACCTCGATGACGTCGAAGGAGCGGCCGACGGGGAGCAGCACCGCGGCTCCCGGGTACCCGCTCCAGGTCTCGGTGACCTCGTCGAGGGTGGCACCGGCCGGGACCGTCGGAGCGAGGGCCAGCGGATGCGCCCCCGGCGCACCACAATTCGTATGACCGCAGGAGCAGTCGCGTGCGGGGCCCGCGGCCCGGGCGCCGGGGACCACGTCCCAGCCCCAGAGTCCGGTGTACTCCGCCACCGTCGTGCACTCCGACGTCCGGCCGCGGCGCCGAGCGCCGGAACGGAACTCCTTGGTGCCGCGGCTGCCGCCGATCGTGAAGCCCATGCCCATGCCCCCTCCAACGGGTCGGACGTGCCGGTGGTTACGACATTGGTTACGACATCGGCTGACCGGATGCCCGGCGCACTCCTCGCCGCGCGCGCCCCGGCGCGCTCCTGTCCAACCGATCGGTTCTGCCTTCGTGTCAAGTGAATCGCGCCTGGCGGGTGGCGAGTTCATTCGAAGGGGTGGCGAATGGTGGCGTTTCCGGGATCGACCTCGCCGAAGGGGTGATCGTAGGATTACTTTCGGTGCACGAAGCGCGAAGGAAGACGTGTTCGCGGGTATGCCGGCGGCATGGCGTGAAGGACCTGTGAAGACCGTTTCCCGACTGGGTTTCGTGTTGAAGAGGCTGACGGATGGGGGCGTTCCAGTGAGCGGCAACGGCGCAAGCGGAACGGGTGCGGAGTCCGACGTGTCGTCCGCCGGCATGCCGGACCGGGACTTCGCGCGGGATGCAGCACAGGGCTCCCCGCACGAGGCCACCGTCCGCAACGAGCAGCTGACGTCCTGGTTCGTCCGAAGCGGCTGGTCCAAGGGCGAGCTCGCCCGCCAGGTCAACCGCCGGGCCCGCCAGATGGGCGCCCACCACATCAGCACCGACACCTCGCGGGTCCGCCGCTGGCTCGACGGCGAACAGCCCCGCGAGCCCGTCCCGCGGATCCTGTCCGAGCTGTTCTCCGAGCGCTTCGGTTCCGTCGTCGCCATCGAGCACCTCGGCCTGCGCACCGCCCACCAGACTCCCTCCGTCTCCGGCGTCGACCTGCCCTGGGCCGGCCCGCAGACCATCGAGCTGCTCGGCGAGTTCTCCCGCAGCGACCTGATGCTGGCCCGCCGCGGCTTCCTCGGGACCTCGCTCGCCCTGTCCGCCGGCCCCGCCCTCATCGAGCCCATGCAGCGCTGGCTCGTACCGGTCCCGGCCGCCGACCCGGGACCCCGGGAGGCGGGGCCGGCGGGCGCCCTGAGCGGCCACCGGCCGCCCCGGCTCTCCGAGCCCGAGGTGGACCTCCTCGAAGCCACCACCGTGATGTTCCGCCAGTGGGACGCCCAGTGCGGCGGCGGACTGCGCCGCAAGGCCGTCGTGGGCCAGCTCCACGAGGTCACCGACCTGCTCCAGGAAAGCCACCCGGCGCCGGTCATGAAGCGGCTCTTCAAGGTCGCCGCCGAACTCGCCGAACTCGCCGGCTGGATGAGCTACGACATCGGCCTGCACCCCACCGCGCAGAAGTACTTCGTCCTCGCGCTGCACGCCGCCAAGGAGGGCGGGGACAAGCCCCTGGGCTCGTACATCCTCTCCAACATGAGCCGCCAGATGATCCACCTGGGCCGCCCCGAGGACGCCCTGGAGCTCATCCACCTGGCCCAGTACGGCAGCCGCGACTGCGCGGGGCCCCGTACCCAGGCCATGCTGTATGCGATGGAGGCCCGCGCCTACGCCAACATGGGCCAGCCCAGCCGCTGCAAGCGGGCCGTGCGGATGGCCGAGGACACCTTCTCCGACGTCGGCTTCGACTCCGACCCCGAGCCCGACTGGATCCGCTTCTTCTCCGAGGCCGAGCTCAACGGCGAGAACTCCCACTCCTTCCGGGACCTGGCCTACGTCGCGGGCCGCAGCCCCATGTACGCCTCCCTCGCCGAGCCGGTCATGAAGCGCGCCGTCGAGCTCTTCGAGAAGGACGAGGAGCACCAGCGCTCCTACGCCCTCAACCTCATCGGCATGGCCACCGTGCACCTGCTCCAGCGCGAGCCCGAGCAGGCCACCGTCCTCGTCGGCCGCGCCCTCGACGTGGCGGGAAAGGTGCGGTCCGAACGGGTGAACACCCGGCTGCGCAAGACCGTCGACACCGCCGCGCGTGAGTACGGCGACGTCGCCGACGTGGTGCGGCTGACCGACCACCTCGCCTCCCGCCTCCCCGAGGCCGCGGAGGCCGTCTGACGGCCACCCGGCCGCCCCCAGGCCCCCGGCCGCGGCAGTCACCCCGTGAAGCCCGATCAGGCTCCCCCAGCCAGGTTCCCCGGGTCATCGCCGCGGCCGGGTTCTCACCCGCCACCC
Source organism: Streptomyces sp. NPDC059957 (assembly GCF_042730015.1). Classification (NCBI taxonomy): domain Bacteria; kingdom Bacillati; phylum Actinomycetota; class Actinomycetes; order Kitasatosporales; family Streptomycetaceae; genus Streptomyces; species Streptomyces sp. NPDC059957. The sequence continues at coordinate 27,355 of NZ_JBHWMB010000012.1, forward strand.
TCATGAACCACTCGTTCATGGAGGCGTAACACGCCAGACCTCTTCGTCATCGACGCGAAACACCCAGCGGCGCCGCCGGAAACCGGCCTGCGCGAATCTCAGGGCCATTAACCGGCCAGCCCCCGGGCCGGAACACCCTCAGGCCTGATTCACGAACCAGCGCCGCTCAGGTTTTCACGATCGCCCGCACGCGAACGTACCGACGACGAGGAGACGCCGATGGCATCAGCCATCACGACCCTCGCGGCAGACGCCCCCACGCTGTCTTCCGCGAACACCGGGTTCATGCTCATCTGCTCCGCCCTGGTCATGCTGATGACCCCGGGACTCGCCTTCTTCTACGGAGGCATGGTCCGCGTCAAGAGCAGCCTCAACATGCTGATGATGAGCTTCATCAGCCTCGGGATCGTCACGATCCTCTGGGTCCTCTACGGATTCAGCCTCGCCTTCGGCGCCGACTCCGGCTCGCTCATCGGCTGGACCTCCGACTACGTGGGACTCAGCGGCATCGGCATCACCGAGCTGTGGGACGGCTACACCATCCCCGTCTACGTCTTCGCCGTCTTCCAGCTGATGTTCGCGATCATCACCCCGGCGCTGATAAGCGGTGCACTGGCCGACCGCGTCAAGTTCAGCGCGTGGGCCCTCTTCATCACCCTCTGGGTCACCATCGTCTACTTCCCCGTCGCCCACTGGGTGTGGGGCGCGGGCGGCTGGCTCTTCGAGCTCGGCGTCATCGACTTCGCCGGCGGCACCGCCGTCCACATCAACGCGGGCGCAGCGGCCCTCGGCGTGATCCTGGTCATCGGCAAGCGCGTCGGGTTCAAGAAGGACCCGATGCGCCCGCACAGCCTCCCGCTCGTGATGCTCGGCGCCGGCCTGCTGTGGTTCGGCTGGTTCGGCTTCAACGCGGGCTCCTGGCTCGGCAACGACGACGGCGTCGGCGCGGTCATGTTCGTCAACACCCAGGTCGCCACCGCCGCCGCCATGCTCGCCTGGCTCGGCTACGAGAAGCTGCGCCACGGCTCCTTCACCACCCTCGGCGCCGCCTCCGGCGCGGTCGCGGGCCTCGTCGCCATCACCCCCTCCGGCGGCGCCGTCTCCCCGCTCGGCGCGATCGCCATCGGCGTCATCGCCGGCGTCGTCTGCGCCATGGCCGTCGGCCTGAAGTACAAGTTCGGCTACGACGACTCCCTCGACGTCATCGGAGTCCACCTCGTCGGTGGTGTCCTCGGCTCCCTCCTCGTCGGCCTCTTCGCCACCGGCGGGGTCCAGTCCGACGTCGCGGGCCTCTTCTACGGCGGCGGCCTGGAGCAGCTCGGCAAGCAGGCGATCGGAGTCTTCGCCGTCCTCGCCTACTCTCTCGTGGCATCCGCGGTACTCGCCTTCCTCCTCGACAAGACGATCGGGATGCGGGTCACCGAGGACGACGAGGTCTCCGGCATCGACCAGGTCGAACACGCCGAGACCGCCTACGACTTCAGCGGAGCCGGCGGCGGCTCCTCCTCCCGGAGCACCGCCGTCCCCGCCCCTGTTGCCGCCGCGAGCAAGAAGGTTGACGCATGAAGCTCATCACCGCGATCGTGAAGCCGCACCGGCTCGACGAGATCAAGGAAGCCCTGCACCGCTTCGGAGTCCAGGGACTCACCGTCTCCGAGGCCAGCGGATACGGCCGCCAGCGCGGACACACCGAGGTCTACCGGGGTGCCGAGTACACCGTGGACCTCGTACCGAAGATCCGCATAGAGGTGCTCGTCGAGGACGGCGACGCGGAAGACGTGATGCGGATCGTCGTCGACGCCGCCCAGACCGGCAAGATCGGCGACGGCAAGGTGTGGAGCATCCCCGTGGACTCGGTCATCCGGGTCCGCACCGGCGAACGTGGTGCTGACGCGCTGTAGGACCTGTCCGGTCGGTCGGGCCGGATAAGCGAGCGGGACCTGGTGCGTGCGCTCGCAAGGCGGAGGACAGAACCGACGCGGAGCGTCGGTGACCGACGACAACGCGGCGAGCGTGCGTGCCAGGGCACGGGAGCCCGGCCCGACTGACCGGACAGGTCCTTACTGATGGGAACCTCTGGGTGACGAGTGTCGAAGAGACCACTGACGGCGGCAACACCGCCGACCAGGGACCCAGCGGATACGCCGCGGCCCGGCTGCGACTCCTCCAGGAGGAGTCGCGGTCCGGGCCTTCCCGGCGTTCCGCCCTGGCGGCCCTGACCGACGACTGGCTGAAGGCGCTGTTCGCCACCGCCGCACGGGAGACGGGCGTGCGGGGCGCCGCCCTCGTCGCCGTCGGCGGCTACGGCCGCGCCGAACTCTCCCCCCGCAGCGACCTCGACCTGGTCCTGCTCCACGACGGCAAGGCCGAACCGCGGGCCCTGGCCGCCCTGGCCGACCGGCTCTGGTACCCCGTCTGGGACCTCGGCCTCGCCCTCGACCACTCGGTGCGCACCCCCGGCGAAGCCCGCAAGACCGCCGCCGAAGACCTCAAGGTGCACCTCGGACTGCTCGACGCCCGGCCCGTCGCGGGCGACGCCGGGCTCCTCGCGGGACTGCGCACCTCCGTCCTGGCGGACTGGCGCAACCACGCCGCCAAACGGCTGCCCCAGCTGCACTCCCTGTGCCGCGAGCGGGCCGAGCGCGCCGGAGAGCTCCGCTTCCTGCTGGAACCCGACCTCAAGGAGGCCCGCGGGGGACTGCGCGACGTCACCGCGCTGCGGGCCGTCGCCGCGTCCTGGCTGGCCGACGCCCCGCGCGAGGGCCTCGCCGAAGCCCGGCGCCGGCTGCTCGACGCCCGGGACGCGCTGCACCTGGTGACCGGCCGCGCCACCGACCGGCTCTCCCTCCAGGAACAGACACCGGTCGCCGCGCAGCTCGGTCTGCTCGACGCCGACGCCCTGCTCCGGGAGGTGTACGAGGCCGCGCGGGTGGTCTCGTACGCCGGTGACGTGACCTGGCGCGAGGTCGGGCGCGTGCTCCGGGCGCGGTCCGCCCGCCCCCGGCTCCGCGGACTGCTCGGCACCCGCAGCTCCGTACCGGAGCGTGCCCCGCTCGCCGAAGGCGTCGTCGAGTCCGACGGCGAGGCCGTACTGGCCCTGGCCGCGCGGCCCGACCGGGACCCGGTGCTGCCCCTGCGCTTCGGCGCGGCCGCCGCCCAGGCCGGACTGCCCGTCTCGCTGCACGCCGTGCGCAGGCTCGCGGCGCAGGCGAAGCCGCTGCCGGTGCCGTGGCCCGCCGAGGCCCGGGAGCAGCTGCTGACCCTGCTGGGCGCGGGGGAGCCGACGGTGGCCGTGTGGGAGGCCCTGGAGGCCGAGGGGATCATCACGAAGCTGCTGCCCGACTGGGAGCGGGTGCGGTGCCGGCCGCAGCGGAACCCGGTGCACACCTGGACCGTGGACCGCCACCTCGTCGAGACGGCCGTCCGGGCCTCCGAGCTGACCCGCCGGGTGGGCCGCCCCGACCTCCTCCTGATGGCCGCGCTGCTGCACGACATCGGCAAGGGCTGGCCCGGCGACCACTCCGTGGCCGGCGAGACGATCGCCCGCGACATGGCGCTGCGGGTGGGCTTCGACGAGGAGGACGTCGCCGTGCTGGGCGCGCTCGTACGCCACCACCTGCTGCTGATCGACACCGCCACGCGGCGGGACCTGGACGACCCGGCGACGGTCAAGGCCGTCGCCGAGGCGGTCGGGTCGCCCGGCACGCTGGAGATCCTGCACGCACTGACGGAAGCCGACGCGCTGGCCACCGGCCCGGCGGCGTGGAGCGCGTGGCGCGGCTCGCTCGTGGCCGACCTGGTCGCCCGGGTCGCCGCCGTGCTGCGCGGCGCCGCCCCGGCGGTGACGGAGCTGGAGATCCCGACCACGGAGCAGGAGCGCCTGGCGGTGGAGGCGCTGCGCACCGGAGAGCCGGTCCTGGCCCTGCACGCCCGCCAGGAGGAGGACGCGGTCGGCGTGGAACTGGTGGTGGCCGTCCCCGACCAGCCGGGAGTGCTGCCCGCGGTGGCCGGCGTACTGGCACTGCACCGGCTCACCGTGCGCGCCGCCGACCTGCGCTCGATGGAACTCCCGGACCGGCTCGGCGAGGTACTGGTCCTGCGCTGGCGGGTGGCCGCGGAGTACGGCTCCCTGCCGGAGGCCGCGCGGCTGCGCACCGATCTGGTGCGGGCCCTGGACGGCTCGCTGGACGTCCCGTCGAAGCTGGCGGACCGCGAGGCGGCGTACCCCCGCCGGCGCGGGGTGGTCCCGCCGCCGCCCCGGGTCACGGTGGTGCCCGAGGTCTCGTCGCTCGCCACGGTCCTGGAGGTGCGCGCCCCCGACGCGGTCGGGCTGCTGCACCGGATCGGGCGCGCGCTGGAGTCCGCCGGGGTGCGGGTGCGCAGCGCGCACGTGTCCACGCTGGGCGCGAACGCGGTGGACACGGTGTACGTGGTCGACGCCGACGGGAAACCCCTGACGGCGTCGGCGGCGGCAGCCCTGGCGGGCTCGATCCAGGCAGCCCTGGCGTAGGGGGCCCGCGGGGCTGTCCCCCACCCACCCTTCCACCGTTCCCCGGGGCTCCGCCCCGGACCCCGGTCCTCAAACGCCGGACGGGCTGAGAGCGTGCCGGGCGGGCTGGAAAATCCAGCCTCGCCGGCGTTTGAGGCGCGGGGTCCGGGGCTGAGCCCCGGGAGACGGCGAAAGGGCGGGGTGGGGGAAAGCCGCCCACAGGGCCGAAGGGGTAGCGCGGCCCGATACCCTGGGGGACGACCACACGCCCCCGACCCGAGGAATCGCGACCACCGTGTTCGATACGCTTTCCGACCGCCTCAGCGCGACCTTCAAGTCCCTCCGGGGCAAAGGCCGCCTCTCCGAGCAGGACATCGACGCTGCGGCGCGGGAAATCCGTATCGCCCTCCTCGAGGCCGACGTCGCCCTCCCGGTCGTCCGCTCCTTCATCGCGAACGTCAAGGAGCGCGCCCGCGGCGAAGAGGTCTCCAAGGCCCTGAACCCGGGCCAGCAGGTCCTCAAGATCGTCAACGACGAGCTGGTCTCCATCCTCGGCGGCGAGACCCGGCGGCTGCGCTTCGCCAAGACCGCGCCCACCGTGATCATGCTCGCCGGCCTCCAGGGTGCGGGTAAGACCACCCTCGCCGGAAAGCTCGGCCTGTGGCTGAAGGGGCAGGGCCACACCCCGCTCCTCGTCGCCTGCGACCTCCAGCGCCCCAACGCCGTCAACCAGCTCTCGGTCGTGGCCGAGCGGGCCGGCGTGGCCGTCTACGCCCCCGCGCCGGGCAACGGCGTCGGTGACCCGGTCCAGGTCGCCAAGGACTCCATCGAGTACGCGCGCACCAAGCAGTACGACGTCGTGATCGTCGACACCGCCGGCCGCCTCGGCATCGACCAGGAGCTGATGCAGCAGGCCGCGGACATCCGCGACGCCGTCAGCCCGGACGAGATCCTCTTCGTCGTCGACGCCATGATCGGCCAGGACGCGGTCAACACCGCCGAGGCCTTCCGCGACGGCGTCGGCTTCGACGGCGTCGTGCTCTCCAAGCTCGACGGCGACGCGCGGGGCGGTGCCGCGCTCTCCATCGCGCACGTCACCGGCAAGCAGATCATCTTCGCCTCGAACGGCGAGAAGCTCGACGAGTTCGACGCTTTCCACCCGGACCGCATGGCGGGCCGGATCCTCGACATGGGTGACATGCTCACCCTGATCGAGCAGGCCGAGAAGACCTTCTCGCAGGCCGAGGCCGAGAAGATGGCGGCCAAGCTGCAGAAGGGCCCGAAGGAGTTCACGCTCGACGACTTCCTGGCCCAGATGGAGCAGGTCCGCAAGATGGGCTCCATCTCCAAGCTGCTCGGCATGCTCCCGGGCATGGGGCAGATCAAGGACCAGATCAACAACATCGACGAGCGCGACGTGGACCGCACCGCCGCGATCATCAAGTCGATGACCCCGGCCGAGCGCCAGGACCCGCACCTCATCAACGGCTCCCGCCGCGCCCGTATCGCCAAGGGCTCCGGCACCGAGGTCAGCGCCGTCAAGTCGCTCGTCGAGCGGTTCTTCGAGGCCCGCAAGATGATGTCCCGCATGGCCCAGGGCGGTGGCATGCCGGGCATGCCCGGCATCCCCGGGATGGGCGGCGGCCCCGGCCGGCAGAAGAAGCAGGTCAAGCAGGCCAAGGGCAAGCGCAAGAGCGGCAACCCGATGAAGCGCAAGGAAGAAGAGGCCGCGGCAGCCGCGCGTCGCGAGGCGGGCCCGGAGGCGATCGAGCCCGCCGCCGGCGGCAACCCGTTCGGCCTTCCCACCGGGGGCGCCCAGCCCGGTCAGGACTTCGACCTTCCGGACGAGTTCAAGAAGTTCATGAAGTAGCGGCACGTGAAGTAGCACTGAAGTAGCAGTACGGCGCCACGCGAGCCCCGGCCGGACCACTCCGGCCGGGGCTTCGCCGTGTGGGCTCCCGCCAGGGGCGACGGTCCGGTTTGTCGCTTATGGTCGGCCGGGAGGACGGCAGAAGGAGGCCACGTGCCCAGCCCCACCCCCGTACCGCCCCGCGACCGGGCCGATACGCCCTGGCGCTCCGAAGGCGCACCCCCCGCCCCGCCGCCGAAGAGGCGGATGCCCGGCGGCTGGCGCGGCCTGATCCTCACGGCCCTGATCGTCTACCTGATCACCAACCTGGTGCTGTCCTTCTTCAACGAGGGCGACGAGCCGACCATCTCGTACACCGAGTTCAGCAAGCAGGTCGCGAACGGCAACGTCTCGAAGATCTACGCCAAGGGCGACGCCATCCAGGGCGAGCTGAAGACCGAACAGCCCAAGCCGGACGGCGACAAGGGCGACTACAAGAAGTTCGTCTCCCAGCGCCCCGCCTTCGCCGACGACGACCTGTGGGCCAACCTCACCAAGCAGAACGTCGTCGTCACCGCCTCCCCGGTCGTCGTGCAGCGCAGCTTCCTGGCCAACCTGCTGATCTCCCTGGCCCCGATGCTGCTGCTGGTCCTCCTGTGGGTGGTCATCGCCCGCCGGATGGGATCGGCGATGGGCGGCGGCATGGGCGCGCTGGGGCGCAAGACGCCGCCCAAGCCGGTCGAGCTGGAGGGCGCCAAGCGCACGACCTTCGAGGACGTGGCCGGCATCGACGAGGTCGAGGGCGAGCTCAACGACGTCGTGGACTTCCTCAAGAACCCGGACGAGTACCGGAAGATGGGCGCCCGCATGCCCGGCGGCGTCCTGCTCGCCGGCCCGCCCGGCACCGGCAAGACCCTGCTCGCGCGCGCCCTCGCGGGTGAGGCCGGGGTGCCGTTCTTCTCCGCCTCCGCCTCCGAGTTCATCGAGATGATCGTCGGCGTCGGCGCGTCCCGGGTGCGCGAACTCTTCTCAGAGGCCCGCAAAGTGGCCCCCGCCATCGTCTTCATCGACGAGATCGACACCATCGGGCGGGTGCGCGGCGGCGGCGCGGGCATGGGCGGCCACGACGAGCGCGAGCAGACCCTGAACCAGATCCTCACCGAGATGGACGGCTTCTCCGGCTCCGAAGGCGTGGTCGTCCTCGCCGCGACCAACCGGGCCGACGTCCTGGACCCGGCGCTCACCCGGCCCGGCCGCTTCGACCGCACCGTCGTCGTCTCCCCGCCCGACAAGAGCGGCCGGGAAGCGATCCTGCGGATCCACACCAGGGACATCCCGCTCGCCGACGGCGTCGACCTCGCGCAAGTGGCCCGTACGACGCCGGGCATGACCGGAGCGGAGTTGGCCAACCTCGCCAACGAGGCCGCCCTGCTCGCGGTGAAGCGCCGGCAGAAGGAAGTCACCCAGTCGGATCTCTCCGACGCCCTGGAAAAGGTCCAGCTGGGCGCGGAACGGCCGCTGGTCTTGTCGGAGGAGGACCGCCGCCGCACCGCGTACCACGAGAGCGGCCACGCCTTGCTGGGCATGCTCCAGCCGGGCGCCGACCCGGTCCGCAAGATCACCATCGTCCCGCGCGGCCGTGCGCTCGGCGTCACCCTCTCCACGCCGGAGGCGGACCGGTACGCCTACACGGAGGAGTACCTGCGCGGCCGCATCATCGGAGCGCTGGGGGGCATGGCGGCCGAGCACACCGTCTACGACGTCATCACCACCGGCGCGGAGAACGACCTCGAACAGGTCACCAACATCGCCCGTGGCATGGTCGGCCGCTGGGGCATGAGCGAGCGCATCGGCCGCCTCACCGCCATTCCCTCGGACGGACAGAGCCCCTACGGCCTCTCCGCGGCCCCCGCCACCCTCGACGCGGTGGACCACGAGATGCGCCGGATCGTCGACGAGTGCTACGAGAAGGCCTGCCTCCTGCTGCGCGAGAACCGCGACAAGCTGGACGCCCTCGCGGAAGCGCTGATGGCCAACGAGACCCTGGACGAAGCGGCCGCCTACGCCGCCGCGGGGATCCCCCGCCTCCACAAGTGAGCGCCGCACAAGTGAGGGCCGTGGGGGGGGGGGGCGCGGCCCCCCCCCGCGCCCCCCCCCCCCCCCCCTCCCATTCCCCCCCCCAAGCGACGGCCTCCCCACAAACGTTTTTCAA